>NZ_JBHZAL010000009.1:0-252232 GCF_042754245.1 Nocardia sp. NPDC059228
TGCGTACCTCGGGACGATCGAAGGCGATCCGCACCGTGCCCTGCTCGATGTGCCGGTGATACGTGATGTCGGTGAGGTTCTCGAATCCCGGGACGACATTCCACAGATCTGGATTGAAGGTCACCGCGCCCACCCTAGACAAGTTCACATTTCGCGAGATCCACGACCCATGTCCCGCTGGTAATGGCGAGCCGAAATACTGTGCAATACACCACTTCTCGCCTGGTACAGGACAGGTTGCCCGACATGGGACGGGTCCGCACAGCAACGCGTTCGATCGCGATCTAGTTGTATTCCGGATGGATCCAATGAGGATGCCTAGCAGCGAGGTGGTCGTCGATCGCGGCCTCGACCAGCTCTCGCCAACGCGGATTGCTCTGGGTGGTGTTCTCGTCGCGAAACCACCGGCAACCAACCGTAGGGCACAAGAATCGATAGGTGCCGAGATTGTCGATGCGGCCACCCAGGCTTATGGGGCGCTTACGGCTCGCACCAGCGTCGCGACGACTGCCGAAGGCTGAAAGTTCGTCTCCCACTCCAACACTCAATCACAGGCGGACATGCAGGCGACACTTACGAACCGCGTGGTATGTGATCTTGTGACAGGCGGCCTCTGATTTCGAACGGGCACAGCTGCGTCGCTCTCGGCGGGCGCTCGACGATTTCAACGCTGCACTGCGGCACTGGCTCGATCGCTGCTGACGCTGCATCGAGCATGTGCTGTGCCACGTTGTGGGCCAGCGGGTTTCAAGCATCTCGGCTAATTTGCACAACGCGTGGGGCACCCGTAGGGTTCGGCCTGGGCCGACCTGTATACCCCCAAGCGGTGTTGACCCACGCGATGGTGGCCAGTTGCAGCTCGAACGCTGTCGGCTGCCGATGATGTCGATGTCGCCGGGTCAAATTCCCCCCTTCACCCGGCGGCATCGCTCTGTCGAATCGGTCACCTCGTCATTGCGGTCGGAGGTCATCCGCCGCGCCGGGTCCGTCCTGGCCGACGACTCCGACCCTGGACAACCTTCCCCGCCTTTCTGCGAACAGCCTTGCTCAACCATCTCAGCACCCCCTGCCAACCAGCGCCGAGCGCATGATCGAACTACACCTGCGCTACCTGGACCGCGTGCTGGACGGCCTGACAAACCCGCCGCAGTGATGCGGCCCCGTCCACCGCCACGCCCGGGCCGGGCTCCGACACCTGGGCCCCTGACCGCATTCGAGCGATCGAGACCGCGACCTACGTGAAATTCGCCATCCTCGAGGTCGCCGCGGTACTGTCTGCGCTCAGGCGCTGACCGCACGCCTTCCAGACGAGTCAGCCATGTAGAGGGCCTTCAAGCAGGTGAATGCCTGCGGTTCCTATCCTGCAGACGCGTCGCGTCGTGCCGGACGGATTTGTGCCTGCCAGCCCTTGTCGACCGGTGCCTCTATAGGGCGGGGGTGGCAAAAATAGGTATGTCGTGGGTAGTTCTGCCGTCGCGGGCAGGGCCCTCCGTGACGCAGGCTCGTCAGTGACAGCGCAGGCAAGAATTGGCGAGGATTGCGATGTTCGACTACAGGCCGGAGAACCCACGACACCACGGCGGCACGACCCTGATGATCAGGCGTTGCACTGACTGCGCAACGTTGGTCGCGCCAATGACCAACGCCTGCTCATCGTGCCGAGCCACGACTCTGGACTGGGTACCCTCCTCGGGCACCGGGTCGATCGTGTCGTGGAAAGTGGCGCACCACCCCTCGAACACCGGGGCGTGGGAGCAGTCGACGGTCGCCATTGTCGAACTCGACGACGGCCCCTGGATCTACTCCACGATCTACGGTGAGCTCCCACCACCCTCGGACAAGCCGATCCGTGTCCGATACGAACCCGACCCGCCCGAGGACCGGTTCCCGGTTTTCGCCATCGACACCACCGACCCGCGGCCTTCGGACAGCAGCACCCCGCCCGGCAGCGCGCCCGCGAATGATCCGAAGCGCCCGCAGTCGGTGACTTCCCCGGAGACGCACACCACCCACGACCCGGGATGGGTTCGTTCCTCGATGACGCACTGCGATTTCCTGGCGGCCAACAAATCGCTCGACACGGCCGCGAGATCCGTGGTCGAGTTCGCGATCCGACGGGCCCCGTCCGGCGGCGCCAGCACAGGCGAACTACTGGTCGCCTTCGGCGTCACCCGCTGGCGGTTCGTGCAGATGATCCGCGAGGCCCTCGTCCAACGCCCCAGCGACACCCGGGATGCGCGCACGCTCAAACGCAACCTGCTGGACTCGCTGTCTTGGGCGTGGCGCGCCTACCCCGACTCTTCGGCTTCCTACGTCCCCTGCTAGCGACGCAGTTTCGATTCCCCTGTGCTGCAAAGAAATCCAGTAACAAAAGGCGACAACGACGTGCCTGATCCACTTCCCTTCCGACCCGATCACCCTCAGGCCGCCGGCACCGTCGTGCACGGCACCTGGGCACCCCGCTACGCCGATGCGATCGCCGCATTCGCCCGGCTGTTCTCCACCGGCCGCGGTGGCGGCGCACTGGCGGTCTACCACCGCGGCCGCCCTGTGGTCGACGTCTGGACCGGCACCGCCGACCCGGACCGCGGCACCGCCTGGCAACGCGACACCGCCGCACTGTCGTATTCGACGTCCAAAGGCATCACCGCCACCGTGCTGCACCGGCTGGCCGAACGCGGACTGATCGACTACCACGCACCGGTCGCCGAGTACTGGCCCGCCTTCGGCGCCAACGGCAAGAAGAAGATCACCGTCGCCGAAGTCCTCAGCCACCGCGCCGGACTCTCACACGTCACCCCGCTGGCCAAAAACCTCGACGAGCTGGTCGACCACCACCTGATGGAAGAGCGGATCGCCGCCGCCGCACCGGACCGATGGCGCGGAATACCCGCATACCACGCGATCTCCTTCGGCTGGCTGGCCGCCGGAATCGCCCGCGCGGTCACCGGTAAGGGAATGAGCGAGCTGTACCGCACCGAACTCGCCGAACCCCTGGGAACCGATGGCCTCCACCTCGGCATCCCACCCTCGTCGGCGAACACCACCGTCGCCGTCTCGCACGGATCACGCATCCCGTTCGGCATCCCCGGCGCCGCCCACGTCCTGCGAATCGCCGGACGAATCCCCCTGCCGGGCACCGGATTCGCCCGAGCCATCTATACCCACGGCATCGACCAGCTCACCTCCGGAAGCGCCCCAGCGATCCTGACCGGTGAAATGCCCGCCGCCAACGGAGTATTCACCGCCCGCGCTGTCGCCTCCGTCTACAACATGATCGTCACCGACAATTCCCTGTTGTCCCGGTCACGGGTCCAGCAGATATCGCGCGTGCAGACCTGGCTCCCGGACCGAAACCTGCTGCTCCCCATGGGCTGGCGACTCGGCTACCACTCCATCCCCGCGCCCGGCGCCCCACGAGGCTTCGGACACGGCGGGCTCGCCGGCTCCGGCGGCTGGGCCGACCCCGACAGCGGCCTCGCCGTGGGACTCGTACACAACTGGCTCCCCGACGCACGCCACCTACCCCGTGACCAATTCGTCCTCCCCCGCCTGCTCGCCCCCGTCGTCCGCGCCGCCATCGGCACCACACACCCCCAACCGAACGATCTCAGTACGGGGATCAGCTGACGAGCGTCGGATTGTTCGCCGGAGATCGAATCTTGCTTCTCGCCAGTTCATCTCGCAACCGTCCGGCCCCCTTCCCCTCGCTGCGATGACCCACGCACCTCCACGCTCGGACTACTGGAACGGCGATGCCGATGGCTCGACACCCCGTACCGAAGTTGCGGTATGACGTTGGGAGACAGCTGATTACGCTTGCACCAGCGCGACCGGGAATGGGCGCTCGAACAACCCCGCCAGCAGTTCGACGAACTGGTCCACCACGGACTCGAGCTGGTCGTTGGTGCCGACGAAACCGGCGTACATGCTCATCCCCACACGAGAAGCAAGGGCAAGTACATCGACTCGACGCCGGTGGGCTCGGCGGCCAGGTGAGCACCCTTGAAGTGATCGATAACCATCAGGTCTGCTCCGTTTGCGTGAGTTGTCCGAGAAGGTGGGCGGGTGTGGCCGAGGGGCGGGCCTTCGTCACGAAGTCGTGGCGGAGCCGGTGATAGGGCTCGCCCGGGCCGTAGAAATGTTGACGCATCCGGCCGAGTTCCTCGGATCGGTACGCCGCCAAGGGTTTTGCCGCCTCGTCCACTGCGCGGCCAAGCTTCTTGTCGAGCAGTCGACCCACTGTGGTGGACAGGGCCGCCGAGAGGGTGGCGGCCTCTCGCCGCACCCAGGCACGAAACTCTCCGACATCTCCTGCGACGACGCGGTCCACCAGGCCGAGAGCCTCGGCGGCGCGTGCACCGACCGGCAGTGCTTCCCGCATCAGGCGATCGGCCTGCTGCGTACCGGCCCGGCGTGGCAACGTGTAGGTCCAGTACTCGGACCCGTACAAACCCATCAGCCGGTAATGCGGGTTGAGCACAGTGGACTCCCGGCACCAGACCTCGTCAGCGGCCAGTGCCAGCATCACTCCACCCGCAGCCGCGCTCCCGGCCAGTGCCGAGATCACCAATTTGTCCGTGGTCGTGAGAATCGCCTCGACCAGGTCGTCGATGGCGTTGATATTGCGCCAGGACTCGTCGGCGCGGTCCGCGGCGGCTTCGATGACATTGAGGTCGATGCCGTTGGAGAAGAAGTCGCGCGCCGGCCCCAGCACGAGCACGGTTGTCGGTCGAGCGCACGCCTGCCGATACGCGTCGAGTAGCCGCCGGCACTGGTCTGTGCTCATTGCTCCACCGGCAAAAGAGAATTCGAGGTGGCCGACGTTGCCGAGTTCGTAGTACCGCAGCTCGGACCAGGTATCGCGGGTTGCGGCCTCGGCTGCCGAAATGGGAAGGTCCGGCACTCCGGCCAGGAGCTCGCGGTCTATCACCGCGGTGGCGGGCAGCTTGAAAGTCGCTGGGCCGCCGGGTATCCGGCGGCTGCGCAGCTGCGGCAGCCAGACCGCGGCGTCCACGGTGGCTCGGCAGATCGCGCCGTCCCGGGTAGCGAGAACAGCCCCCGGCGCTCCGCGCAGTCGATCCTCGCGATGCCCCCCGTGTACGAAGTACTGGCGTCCGTACAGCTCGTCCAGCACACCGGGTTGGGAGTCTGCCGCGCGCAGCTTGCGGAGCACCATTTCCGTGCTGTCGCTGGACCAATCGATACGTCGAAATTCCTGCGCGTGATATGGCCGCTGTCGTCCGCAGACATCGGGACGGTCGTAGTCGAGCGGTTCGGGCTCGAAGCCCCCCTGCTCGAAATGGTCAACCGCCCGCAATACTGCACACACCGCGGCATCGGAGACTTCGGTACGGTACAACTCACTTTTCCCACAGGGCCGCATCACAAACGACTCCGAGGCCCAGATCGGACCCGCGTCCAATTCCGCGACGGCCTGCAGAACGGTGACACCCCACTCGGTGGCGCCGGAACTGATCGCCCAGTCCAGCGCCGACGGGCCCCGGTCACCCTTTGGGCCCGGGTGCACGATCAGCACTGTGTTCTCCGACCAAATATCTTCTGGCACAGCGACTGTCAGCATCGGCG
Source organism: Nocardia sp. NPDC059228 (assembly GCF_042754245.1). Classification (NCBI taxonomy): domain Bacteria; kingdom Bacillati; phylum Actinomycetota; class Actinomycetes; order Mycobacteriales; family Nocardiaceae; genus Nocardia; species Nocardia sp. NPDC059228. Next base: position 5,590 of record NZ_JBHZAL010000009.1, read on the forward strand.
CAAGGATCAAGTCGGGCCGGAATCGCGCTACACCCGCCCGTAGCGACTCGTCACCGAGTGCCAACTCGACCCCCACGCGGTGCCCCCGCTGCCGCAATTCCGCGTGAATACGCTGAGTGAGGCTGTTGAATGCGCTCGAGAGAAGCAGGATTCGCACTGGGTCTCCCTAACACATTGAGCTCGATGCGACAGAAACCGACACGCACCAGAAATCCAAAAACAATCAGGGACAGAAAGGGCCTGCCACTTTCAAGAAGCATGTGTGCCAATACCTTGTGCATGAGAGTCCGGCCGACGCGGCACCGACGACAGACCGCCCCGACCAGCGCGACTGCCGCATCGACCGCATCACCCTTGGGGACCGGGCGACCAGCTTCCAGCCAGTACTGTGCCGCGAATTGCCTCGCACCGACCAGGCCAACCGCCAAGGTTCGAGCCTGATAGGACTCCAGTCCCGCACCCTGCGCAACGATGTCGAATACCGCGTCCACGCATGCCTCGACCCTCGCGTGACACGCCGCCATACCGAGAGCTCACCAGGTACGTCGGACTCAGCCATCCGCCGACGGCGCCGCAGTGGGCACCGCCATCGACGGGGTGATCGGGCGTGCCGGCGGAGCGCTGCTTGTCACGGCGTCGGTTGCGGTCGCCTCTCTGATACTTCACCACCGTCACGAACCCTTCACCACGGCGACGCCCGCCACCAATAACCGATGCACCCCGGCCGCACCATTCCGGCACGGCCGAAACCCACCATCAAGCACGGCCACCACAGGGCATCGCGGCAGGAGACCATCGGGGTCGTTGCCTCGTGGCCTGCGATCGCGGGATACCGCAATTCGCCGATTCGGACGAGATCGGTTACGCGAACCGAATTCAGTTCTCACCCACAGGCCGTCACCTCGAGCAGCGTTCCGTCACCGAGTGAACACATGGCAAAACGCCGTTTACATGCGCATGGCAACCTCTCTATAAGCGAAATTTCGATCCGACATGGTCGCTGATCCGCGCGACTCGCCGATGGACGCAAATTGTTGGGCAACCCACTTCTTCCGCAAGAGAAGCCTGAGACTCGCCAACCGCGCGGGCGGCAGCCGATGGCCAACATTGAACTAAACACCAGGTAAAGGCGCATGTTTGATCGAATTGACTGCGGTTTCTGCCCGTGATCGCAAGACCGATGAGTTCCAGAGGTTCGATCGATTCGCGTCAAAGCCTTAGCGAAATTAACTTTCCAAACTGAATAATTAATAGCGGATAAGGACCTGCCGGAACCATCCTCCGACCTAGCCATCGATGCCAAAACGTTATTTCCGATTTCGATCGATGCCAGATGTGAACAGGTTATATTTTAGACCCCTTATGGTTACGGCGCGACATCCCGGGTCGTACCGTTTCTTCACTTTTGGAGATAGTTATGAGATCGACTGCATCCATGCTGCTTCGTGCCGGAGTTGTTACTCCGATGGCGCTTGCCACTGTCTTCTGTTTAGCTGCACCCGCAAATGCCGCCGCCGTCAGCGTGAACTGGAGTTGCCAGGGCACCATCTTCGGCATAGGCCAAACCTCGAGCATGACCACATCGGTCAGCGGTACCGCGCCGGCCTCGGCGGCATCCGGCTCCGCGGTGGCCATCACCCTCACCCCCGGTGTTTCCACGGTTCCCGGCTCGGCCTCGGGCTTCACCGTGAACAACATCAGCAACCTGAAGATGATCTTCCCGACTCCGGCGAATTCGACGCTGGTCTCGGCTACCGCTTCCGGTGGTAGCGTGGCCGGCACCGTCACCACCTCGGGCGGGAATGTCGTTCTCACGGTGCCGGGTCCGATCGCCGGCGGCTCGAGCTTCACCCCGCCGGCGGTGACCATCAATGTCACGGCCGGTACCCCCGGAACGCCGATCACCAGCAAGTACGCGGGGACCAGCTATGCCAATCCCGGGATGACCATGACGACCAACGTTCAATGGGTCGGCAATGTCGCGACCGCGTGCTATCCGAATCCGTCCCCGACGCTCACCACCACAGCTGTCAGCTGAGCCCGAGGGCAGACGGAGCCGCGTGACAGTCGGTATCCGCTCTGGCGAAATGTGGTGAATATGCCTGGACTGGGCTGTTACCAGCAGCCCAGTTCAGGTTCCGCCCGATCGGATCGGACAATCGCCGCCCCGTACGGCGTTCGGCCGCTTCGGCTTTCGTGCCGCAAAAGCCACTCTGACCGGGGTATGTAATGCAGAATATCGTATCGGCTCACTGTGTCGCGGATGTCCGGGCACTGCCTCCGGTAGCTTCGGCGGCCGGGGCGGTGCCCGCCCTCGGGACGATAGTCAGCCGCGGTATGGACTGTTGACCTATCGTCGATAGGAGTTGGGAGATGCCCGCATCGAACACCTCGCGGGATCCGCACCGCACGACCGCGGCCCGCGATATTCATTGAGTCCATCGAACTCGGTGGTTCATGCGCGAAATCATGCTGTTCGACGATCGATCGAACCGTGGTCGTGGAATCCGTTGGGAGGTTTCATGTTTCAAGTGTTCGAGGGTGGGAGCCGCGTCCGATGTCAACCGAACCCGCTCGGATCGCAGTAGAGCTCAGAAAGGCTCTGGAGTTCTATCACGGAACTGCCGAGGATCTGGCCCGAGAATCGATCAGATTGCTGGGCGTGAACGAGACCGATCGACGTGCGCTGGAAATCGTCCTGCTCGGGGACGAGAAGTCCACGACACCCGGAATGCTGGCCGAACGGCTGGGGCTCACCGCCGCAGGCGCCACCGTCATGCTCAACCGGCTGGAGAAGCAGGGCTATATCGCTCGCTCACTGCACCCCACCGATCGTCGCCGCGTGATCGTGGTGGCCACCGATCTCGCCGCCCGTCGCGTGCAGGAACTCATCTCACCATTGGTCGACGAGGGCTACAAGATGATGCTGAGCTGGTTCGATCCCGCCGAACTCGAGATGATCGCGGGCTTTCTCACCCGGGCGGGCGAACTGCAACGAACCCACCGGCAACGGCTACGCAACATGGACCCCTACCCGCGGGCAAAATAGGTATGCCCCCGGGTCATTCGACGGTCGTGCGACTACTCCGCACAGACGATGCTGAAGCGAAATCCACCAGCACCGTTCCGCGGAGGTTCCATGTTCCCACCGAACGCCCAGAACCCGGACGGTGTCAGCGACGACCGCGCTGACCTCGGAGTAGCCCCACGTCTTTGGGAGGCTGGCCCCACGTCTTTGGGGGGCTGCGAGCCTTTCCAATATTCCGCAACATTCCGGAGAACGCGGAACTTGGATATTCATGAGCCGATGTGCAAATACGAGCATTCGCTCACACCGGGAAATGCTAGGGCACAGCGAAAGAGAACTTGAATCCTATTTGAGGACCGTTGACAGCCCGGTATCGTCAATGGTCGCGCAGCGAGGTGGCCGATCATTTCGATCGGCGGTCGATCACGGATTCTGGCGTTCCGCACCTTCTTCGATCCATGCCGCGATCTGGGCGCGGGAGGTGAATCCGAGTTTGGTGAGGATGTGCTCGACGTGGCCCTGGGCGGTGCGTTGGGAGATCACCAGTTCGGCGGCGATCTGTTTGTTGGTCAGGCCCCGGGCGACGAGGTCTGCGACCTGGCGTTCACGCTTGGTCAGAGCCACGCCCGGACCCGAGGTCTGCGGAGCGACGGGGGGCTGCTCGCCGAGTGCGTACGCCACGGCCGCGTCCATCCCCATCGCTCGGCCGCTGCGGACGGCCGCATCGAACCTGCGCGCGCCGAGGGCCGACCGGGTCAGCCGGAGACATTCGTCGTGATACTGCGGCACAAGCGGGACGACACTCGCGACGGTACCGAGGGACCGATCGAGTTCCTGCGCGGCTCCCATCAGTACGGCCGCGCGCTCGGCATCACCATCGGCGCACGCGGCCCAGGCCAACGCCTCGAGACTCACCGCGGCGATGAGCGGGCTGCGTATTGGCCGATGGATTCTCAATGCCTTCTCGAGCAGCTCGGTGGCCTGGGCCCGGTCGCCTTCCTGCCAGGCGATAGTGCCCAGGCCGTAGAACGCAGTCGAACGGAAGAGGGTTTCGCCGTGCGCGTCGGCGATGGAGATCAGCCGCCGGTAGGACTCGGCCGCCCGTTGGGTATCACCGGCAAGTCCACGCACCAAACCGAGCGCGAGCAAAGAGGCAAAGTACGCGAATCCGGGCCGATAGGAATCGAGCGCCTCGACGGCGCGTTCGAGGCGCGAGGTCGCGAGGGCAAGGTCCCAACGATAAACCGCCACCCCACCGTCGGAGCTGTCCATCAGCGCCTGGTTCATCGGCGTGGGATCTTGCTGGGTGAGGCGACGCCCCTCCTCGACGAGCGCGGCCGCCGCCGGCACATCACCTCGCATCACCACCATGGCGCAACAGGCGTGGATCGCTTTGACCCGGTCGGGGATGGATTGCCGGGCGGGGTGGGCGAGAGCACGCTCGATCCAGCGGCGACCTTCGCTGTACAGGCCCCGGAAAGTCCAGAACCCCGCCAATGCGGCGGTGGTCCGCAGTCCGGTTGCGGCCGCCTGGTCGGTGTCCTCGGCCAGGCAGTACTCGAGCGCGCCGCGCAGATTCGGTAGTTCGCGGTCGAGCCGGGCTACCCAGTAGGGCTGCCGGTCGCTGATCCACTGGTCGTCCGCGGCCAGCGCCAAATCCTGGTACCACTCGCGGTGCCGCCGGCACAGATCGGCGTACTCGCCGATTTCCTGGAGCTTCTGCCGCCCGTAGTCACGCACCGTCTCCAGCATCCGCAGCCGCACCACACCCTGCGACTCGACCCGGATCAGGATCGACTTGTCCACCAGCGAGGACACCACATCCAGCAAACTGTCGGCATCCAAGTCGATGCCGCAGATCCCCTCGACAGCGTCGAGCTCGAAACCACCGGCGAACACCGACAGCCGCGCCCACAGCCGCTGCTCGACCGGGCTGCACAGCCGGTAGCTCCAATCGACACACCACCGCAGCGTCTGCTGCCGCGTCGGCGCGCTGCGACTGGCGCGGGTCAACAACGCATACCGGTCGTCGAGCCGCCCCAGGATCTGCTCGGGCGACATCGTGCGGACTCGCGCCGCGGCCAGTTCGATCGCCAGCGGCAACCCGTCCAGCCGCGCGCAGATCCGGGCCACCGTTGCCTTGTCGTCGTTGGAGAGCCGCAGGCCCGGCACCGCCGCGTTCGCGCGGTCGGCGAACAAGGTCACCGCGTCGTAGCGGGGCAGTTCCCGCGACGACGGCTCCCGCTCCGGATCCGGGATCGGCAGCGGCGGCACCCGCAGCACCACCTCTCCGCCGATATCGAGCGGTTCGCGGCTGGTGGCGAGGATCCGCAGGTTCGCACACGCCCGCAACCACGTCTCGGCCAGCCGCGCGACCGCCAGGGCCAGGTGCTCGCAGTTGTCCAGCACCAGTAGCGACTCCCGATCGGACAGGAACTCCAGCACTACCTGCGGCAACGGCCGTGCCAGATCATCACGCAACCCCAGGGCAGCCGCCACCACGTCGACCAGCAGGGACGGATCGGTGACGTCGGCCAGCTCGACCAGCCACAACCCGTCGCCGAACTCGCGGCGCACAGTCGCCGCGGAATGCAGCGCCAGCCGCGTCTTGCCGACCCCGCCGATCCCGGTCAATGTCACCAATCGCGCCGAGGCCAGCAGATTCTTCACCTCCGCCACCTCGTTGCGTCGGTCGACGAAACTGGTCAACTCCGGCGGCAGGTCGCCTGCACCCTGCGAAGGCGCTGACGCCCGCGCACGCCACCCCGACGCGACGCGCCCGCGCTCCTCGCGCTCGTGTGCCGGTTCGGCCTGCAACGCCATCTCCTTCACGGCGTACCCGTGAAGGCGCTGTGCCTGCCGGATCGCCTCCCCCAGCGCCTGCGCCGACGGCCGCTCAGCAGGATCGCGGCTCATCGCCGCCGCCATCAGCGCGGCGATGTCCTCCGCAATGCCCTGCTCACGCAGGTCCGGCACCGGCTCGGTGGTGATCCGCAGAAACTGGGTCACCACGTTCTCCCCGCTGCGCCGCTCGAATGCCGCATGCCCGGTCAACGCACAGAACAGGGTCGCGCCCAATCCGTAGACATCCGCCGCGGGAGTCGGAGCCTCCCCCTCGAGCACCTCCGGAGCTGTGAACGCCGGCGACCCGGTCACGGTGCCCGTCTCGGTCCGGAACCCGCCCGCGATACGCGCGATCCCGAAATCCGTCAACGCGGGCTCGCCGTAATCGGTCAATAAAATATTGCCCGGCTTCACATCCCGATGCAGGATGCCCAGCCGATGCGCGCTCTCCAACGCCCCGGCGATCTTCACGCCGATCCACAACACCGTCTCCGCCTGCAGCGGACCTTGCTCGCGGATCCGGGCATCCAGCGAACCCAATGGGTGATACGGCATCACCAGAAACGGGCGCCCGTTCGCGGTGGCCCCCGCCTGCAGCATCGTGACGATATTCGGATGCCCCGTCAACCGGCCCATCGCCCGCTGCTCCCGGAAAAAACGCGCCCGGCTCTCGGCATCCAGCTCGGCGGTCAGGACCTTCACCGCCACCGTCCGATCCAGCTCCTCCTGCGTGCAGCGATACACCACACCGAAACCGCCCCGCCCGATCTCCTCCGCATCCTCGAACCCGGCCTCGGCCAATTCCTCTGTCACCGAATCGAACACGTCACGGACCGTCCGGAACCGATCATCCTCGATCATCAGCTACACACCACCCGCCAGACAGGGCACGAACACGGAGAATCACTGTGTTAACTCGTCGTTAATGGACAGCGTATCCCCACCGACCTCGGCGACCGAAGTAGTTGAGCGAGAGCGAACCTGTGCCCTCCGTGCCTCTCTATCGCAGCGGTTTCGCCCTGGTGGCGGCGCACATCCGGGGTCGCCGAACCAACTCGGGCCCGCCCGCTGACAACCGCTGCCCGCGTCGGCCGGTGAGGACTCGGAATAACGACGAGGGGGGCGCCGCAGACACTCAGATCCGCAATATCTCCATACGGCGATTCGTGGAGTGACCTGTTCATACGCACGCACCGGCGAAGGCTCGGCCAAAAATAGGTATGCCCCCGGCAATTCAACCGTCGTGGGAGTACCCCGCGCGGACGATGCTGAAGCGAAATCCACCAGCACCGATCCGCGGAGGTTTCCATGTTCCCGCCGAATGCCCAGCAACCAGAGGGTGCTAGCGACGACGGCGCCTATCGTGTCGAAGACACGTTGACGATCCGGCGTTGCGCGGCCTGCGACAAGCTCTTCGCGCCGCTGACCCCCGCGTGTTCCGCCTGCGCGTCCGACGATCTCGAGTGGGTGCCCTCGTCCGGTGCGGGTTCGATCGTGTCGTGGCGGGTGGTCCATCGCGCGAGTGATCCGCACGGCGAGTTGACGCCGTTGACGATCGCCGTAGTCGAACTCGACGAGGGCCCGTGGGTCTACACCTCCATCGAAGGTGAAGTCCCGCTGATCTCCACCGGGCCGGTGCGCGTGTACTTCCAGCCCAGTCCCCGACAGGACGGGTTCCCGGTCTTCAAAGTCGACTCAGATTCGCGACAGCCGGCGCTCACGATCGCCAAGCTGGTCATCGCCGCCCGCGCCGGCAGATCGGCATCGCGCATGCCGGCCACAACCCGCCCACTTCCGTGAGCAGATCGGCCGCGCCCGCATACCGAGAGCGATGGCACAGGGTGCACAGATGCCGCCCCTGGGCCGACAGATCCAGATGACACACCTCCCGGCTGCGGGAGGTAACCCTCTCGTGGCCGACCGACCGGGAAACCGGATGCTTCGATGACTGCTTTACTGCCTCTTGCCTATGGATATGTGCGCGACGATCTGCTGAGTGATCGCGACCCGAATTCCAGCGACAGCATATTGCGGGCCGCCGCCAGATCACTCGGGTATGCGCTGGGCACCGTATTCCACGAGTCGGAACCACAGAACGCGATATTGCCCCCGGCGTTCGTCGATCTCGTCCAGGAATGCCGGCGAGCCAAGGCACAAACTGTGCTGACGTTGCCCGGACACCTGTCGGGCATGTCCGTGTGCCGCATGGTCCTGCTCGCGATCCTCGAGGTACGAGCCGAAGCCGCAGTACAGGAAGTTCACCCCTGACCTGGATGATGTTCTGCGTGCCCTGACCGGGCAGGCCACCATGGAAGTCATCGCACGATGAACACACGTTCAGGCCGAGACGCGGTCCGATCGCTGGAGAATCGCCAGCCGGATGGCGGCCAGTACCACTGCTCGGTGTGGCAATCCGAGCCGGCCCGGCTCCGGTTCGTTCGCCCAGTGCCAGCCCGGCTCGTGGTCGGAGGTCGGCAGCATGATGTGGCTGCCGCGGTCCGGCATGGTTACGCCGTTCTCCTGCAAGAAGGTTCGAAGTCGCTGGGGTACGGGGTGATATGGGAGGGGCGGGGCGACCAGGAAGGTCCAGAAGCGGTCGCGCGGGTCGGCGACCACCGGCGTGGACGGCAGCCAGGACAGCCGTAGGCGGACCCGGTCGCCCAGTGATTCCGGCAGTGCCAGTGCCTCGACCGCAGCGCCGACGGTGAGGAGCGGGCGGTCGGCGTACATCTCCACCGGTAGTCCGAAGCGCGCTCTCAGCACATGGGCTGATTCGTAAGGGGAACAACATGATTCGAACATCGAAACCTCCGTGCGCGCAACGAGGGGTGCACCCGGCGCCAGGGGTGTCCGCGGGTTCCCGTGGCCGACGCGAGGCATGAACGGAGGATTCGCGTCGAGTGCGGACACCGGGCGATTGGAGGCTCGTCGACCGGCACCGGGTGCGAGAACAGTCTCGACCATCAACCGTGCCACAACGGTGACGCCCGGATGGCATCCGGATGACCGGCTGTAAATCTGTGTCCCCCAACAGCGAACCAGCGCCCGTGAGAAAGCTCACCAGCGAAACCGACGGCCCTGGAATACTTTTCACCACCGCATCGAGAGCGTCGCCGACCTCGGTGATCTCGGTGCCCGTGGTGGTCCAACGCCGTCTGTGCTCGGCGTCAGTGCAGCTGGACCGGGAGGGCGGCCAGGCCTCGGACGATCAGGCTTTTGCGCCAGTGGAGGTCGATGTCGGGGGCGAGTTCGAGGTTGGGGTAGGTGGATAGGAGGCGGGTGAGGGCGATGGCGCTTTCGGTGCGGGCCAAGGGGGCGCCTACGCAGCGGTGGATGCCGTGGCCGAAGGCTATGTGGTTGGGGGCGCGGTCGGGGTCGAAGCGGTGAGGGTCGGGGAATTGGGTGGGGTCGCGGTCGGCGGCTGCCATGGAGATGAGGATGAGTTGGTCCTGGGGGATTTCGATGCCGCCGAGGGTGGTGGGGGCGGTGGTGTAGCGGAAGGTTGCTTCGGTGGCGGGGGCTTCGAAGCGGAGGACCTCCTCGATGAAGGCGGGGATGCGGTCCGGGTCGGCGAGGAGGGCCTGGTGAAGGTTCTTGTCGGCCAGGAAGATTGCGACGCCGTTGCCGATGAGGTTGACCGTGGTCTCGAAGCCGGCGACCAGGAGCAGGAAGACCATGCTGATCAGTTCGCGGTGGCTGAGGCGGTCGTCGTCCGCCCGGGCGGCGATGAGTTCGGAGAGCAGGTCCTGGCCGGGGGTCGCGTCCTTGGTGCGGATCAGCTGGTCGATGTAGCGGACGAAATCCATGACCGCGGTGGCGCGGGCCTCGTTACTTTCCTCGCTGGACAACAGTGAGGTGGACCAGCGCTGGAAGGCGTCGCGGTCCGTGCCGGGAACACCGAGTAGTTCGCAGATCACCGACATGCCCAGCGGGACGGCGAAGCGTTCCAGCAGATCCACGACTTCGCCACGGCCGGAAGCCAAGTCGGCGAGAAGGTCGTCGGCGAGTTCGCTGATCCGCGGCGACAGCTCGGCCATGGCGCGTCCGCTGAAGGCCCGGTTGACCAGGCCGCGCAGGCGGGTGTGCTCCGGCGGGTCGTAGAAGACCATCATGTCCGCGAACATGCTGCCGCCGAGATGCCGGTCGCCGCCCTCCGCCGCGACCGTGGCCTTGGCGCCGGGGGACTTGAGGACCTTGCTGAGGGCTGGGTCGGTGAACGCGGCCTTGGCGACCTCGTAATCGGTGATCAGCCATCCGAGTCCGGAATCCGGCAGGCGGACCCTATGCACCGCTCCCTTGCCCCGCAGCTGGTCGTACACCGTGTGCGGGTCATCGAAGAAGTTATCGGTCAGTTCGATGACCTCGGTCGCCAAATTGTCTGCCGGAGAGACGATCTCGTACCCCATGTTTCGGAATGTATCAGGGCGGGTCCGACGCGACCCGAACCGAACATCCCCGGCCCGTATATACAATCGCGTTGCATGTAGTACCCAGAGAGGATCCGCCGAGAGTGGTGAACGAGCCCACGAAACCGTCGTTGGGGCAGCATCTTACGTTTTTGCGCAAGCGCGAAGAGGTGCACAGGCACGAGACCGGCGAGCTTCCCGCGGCGCGCAAGTTCAGCCGGGAAAAGGCTGCGGCCGAAGCGCATATCACCGCCAGCTATCTGACCAAGGTCGAGCGTGACGAGGTCGGACAGGTCGACGTCGGGATCCTGCGAGTGCTGGCGACGACCTATCAGGCCAGCGACGACGAGTGGCGTTATATCTGCGATCTGGCCGGCTACGCCTCGCCCTATCCGTCCATCACCGGAATCGGCCCGGCCCTGGAGATCCCGGAGTTCGAGGTGTTCGAGACCGCGGTGACATCGATCATGGACACCGAAATGACCGAGGCGGCAGCCGATCTCGTGTCCTTCTACGCGCCGCAGCGTCGGCTGATCACGGCGAATCAGGCCTACTACGACACCTTCCCGACGCATCGGCCGGGGATGTACATGCTCGAGTGGTCGTTCACCGACGAGGCTCGGGAAATCATGATCAACTGGAATGACCAGGTGGGGATCGGAGTCGCCACCCATCGAGGATTCATGGGGCGCTACGGCCACACCTCGTGGGCGCAGGAATACCACCAACGGCTGGAGCGATTCCCCGACTTCCGGACCATGTGGGAAGCCGGGGCCGTGACTTACACGCTGCCACTGGATATGCAATCGCGGCTGCGGGTTCGAGGCGGGCTGTATTCGCTGACCATGGAGAACTGGCAGATGCAGCACCAGCTGCCGATCGTCCGTTCCCGGGGCCGGCTCCACCCCCTGGACGCCGACTCCTGACAGCCCGCCGCCGGGCGGCTACTGGATCAGCTTGTGCTTCAGCTGTTCAATGGTCTGACCCTTCAGGCCCAGACCGTCCTTCAGATACTTGTCGACCGAACCGTAAGTCGCGGTGAGCTGATCGATTCCGGCCTGCAGGTAGCTGCGGTCCACACCGAGCAGCGGCTGGTAGAGGGCGGCGGCCGCGTCGCCCTTGGCAGCCTTGATCTGGGCGAGGGTGGCGGCGATGGAGGCGGCCGAGTACTGGTTGGTGAGCAGGTAGTCGTTCATGATGGTGTCGGAGTCGACGCCCGCGATGCTCAGCAGCAGGTAGGCGGCCCAGCCGGTGCGGTCCTTGCCCGCGGTGCAGTGGAGGATCGCGGGACCGTCCTGACCGGCGAGCTGGGTCAGCAGATTCGCGAACCCCGCACGCTCGTCCGCGCCGGTGACGAAGAGCCGGTTGATGTCCCGCATGAAGTTGGCGGCGTCATCGGGCGACTTCAGCTTCGCCACGGCGCCGGACAGATCGCCGCCGAGAATCGGGATGTTCACGTACGCAGCGCCGGCCGGAACACGGTCCTGTTTGGCGGCGATCTCGCTGCTGCTGCGCAGGTCGAAGACGCTGCTCAGGTGCAGCCCGTTCAGCGTGGCCAAATCGGAATCGTTGGGGGTCAGCGCGTTCGAGCGGTAGAACACCCCCTTGTTGACGTGATGGCTGCCCTGCGCGTCGTAACCGGCCCCGGTGCCCGCGACATCGCGGAAATTGTCGACGCTGGCGAGCCGGGGCGCATCCGCCGCCTGATCGGATTTCGGCTCGGCGGTCGCCGCCGGCAGCGCCGACAGCTGGGCATCCACCACGTTCCCGAGCAACGGGCTTGCCAGCAGCCCAACACTCAGCGCGACAACGACGGCGCTACGACGCCACGAAACAGACAACTCTCGGACTCCTGTTCGTGCCTGCCACCCGCGCCCTGATCTGCGACAACGCGTGACACGCAATTGATCGCAGACAGATCTACGCGGACCGGATGAACCGGCGGAAACCAATCAGAAAACAGTCCAACAGGTCTCATTCAGCGGGACATCGACTACCCGGTATGCGGTCGTGCGGATACGACGAGGAGTGAGTGAGTACGAATCTCTGCTCCGACCTGGATAACTGCTGCAAAATTGCTGATCGTTCAAGGCGGAGTTGGCGGAATGACCCATTTAGGACATCTGACCAGCCTAGACTGCCCTGCGTGGAAGTTCATTCTCGGCAGTTGCAATACTTCATCGCGGTAGCGGAAGAGTTGAGTTTTACCCGTGCCGCCCAGCGGCTCCACGTCTCCCAGCAGGGTCTGAGCACACAGATCAAACAGCTGGAGCACGATATGGATGTCGCACTCTTCTCGCGCACAACCCGGCAGGTGGAGCTGACGGCGGCCGGGGCGGCATTCCTGCAGCATGTCCGAGAAGCCTTGGCCAGCTTGGCTTTCGGGCTCGAGGAGGCCCGTGCCGTGCATCGCGGTGAACACGACAGGCTGGTGCTGGGCTGCCTGGAGGGGGCGGCGCTGACCCTGACCGAGCCGATTCTGGCAGCGTTCCGGGAACGCCATCCCGAGGTCACCCTCGAGATGAACCACTTCACGTACGAGACGCCGTCGGCGGGCCTGTCGAGCGGGCAGGTGGATGTCGCGATCGTGCGGCGGCCGTTCGCGGACGCGGGGCTGCGATTCGAGCCGCTGTTCGAGCAGCCGTTGATGGTGATGCTGCCCGCGCACCATCACCTGGCCGACCGTGCGGAGGTCACGACGGAGGAACTACTGGACGAGCCGATTCTCTCCTCCGCAGCCACCGACCCGGTGTGGAATGCCTTCTGGCAGCTGGACTCTCATCGCGGTGGTCGCCCCGCACCGGTGGCCTATCACGCCAAGACCCTGCTCGAGGAATTGCACCAGGTTGCTACGGGGGCCGCCATCGCACTGACGGTGCCGTGTGCGGCGTGGATCAAGTTTCCCGGCGTGCGCCTGGTCCCCGTGACCGACGCGGCCCCCAACCAGGTCGCGGTGAGCTGGCGCGCCGGACACGAGAACGCCCTCGTACGTTCGTTCATCGAGGTCGCGCGCCGGGTTCGCGATGCGAATCCCGGCCTGCTCGCGCGGCTTCAAGCGCCGCGCTGCCACGACCGGCAACACGCTCGCGCGGCCGCCGCGATACCGTCCTGACCTCTTCGCGCCCGGCGAACCTCGCTGCGCGATACCACTTACGATCTACAATTGTTCCTTGTCGATCATCCCCGACAATTGATTTCAGTTCTTTTCCCATGTGCCATAACGTTTTCGATGTGAGCGCAAGCTCATTCGAAAACACCTGAAGGAGAAGAACAAATGGGTTCGGTCGCCAATTTCCTGCTGGACGCTCTCATCTCGGAGCTGACCAAGAAGCTGTTCAGCGGTTCCGCCGGCACCAAGGCTTAATTCGCCCCTGCCCCGGGCGATTTTAAATATACGGGGTGCCGTGTCTTACGACAACGACTCGGCACCGCTTTTTTGCGTCCGGACACCGGGGCAACGGCACAAGGCCCGGAACCTGATGGTTCCACCGGCGCGAAGAGAAATCCGAATTCGAGACCGATTCACAAACCCCGGCTGTCGATAACGTTGCCAGGAACTCGAACACCTCGATCACTCAAAGGACGAACACCGGTTCAAGAGCCCGATCCGGAGGACGAGCCCGATCCGGATCCGCTGGCAGAGCCGGACGCCGAGCCGGACGCGGAACCCGTTCCGACCGGGCCGTCGGGCACGGTCGCGCCCTTCGATCCGGGGCGGTTGATGTATACCGTGACCGGCGTCGAGCCGTTGGCCTGCACGGTCACCACGCGAGCGCCGGCGGGTGAGGTCACCGTGCCGCCGTCGACGCGCACTTGATAGCCGTCCGGGTAGTGGAGGTCGGAGACGTAGATCTCGGTAGGCTTCGTCGTGGCATGGGGGGTGTAGCGGTAGGCGAAGTCGCCGTTACCCGAGTCGAAGATCATCCGGCCGGGTGTGCCCGCGGTAGCCTGCGGATAGGTGCGCACCAGCTGCGTGCCGATATCGCCGCGGAACGGTTCGTCGCCCCGGTAGGCCCAATACTGCCAACCCAGGAACCGGTCATCGGCGTTGATCAGCGTATTGCTCAGCACCGTCGCGTCGCCGTCACCGAATTCGGTGACCAGCGCAGGGATTCCGGTTCGATGCTGGAAGGCGTCGATATTGCCCCAGGTCTTGCCCTGCTGCAGCGGGCACAGGCCGCGCAAGAAGGTCGGCAACCCGTTGTAGACGGCCATCTGGCTGGGAATGCAGTAGTCGTGCGGCGCGAAGACGATCCCGGGTGCGCTGATCGGCGGATTCTTGCCCAGGTTGGTAGGCATGGTCTCGTTCCAGGTGACATTGGGCTCCCAGAGCACCATGATGTCGCCGTTGCGGACCCGCACCGCGTCGGTCAGCTTCTGCATGGCCGCTTGATATTTCGTATCGAAGCCCGAGCAGCCGTTGGGATAGCAGGACAGAAACGCCGAGCCGGGCCACGGCTCGTTGAGCAGCTCGATACCGAGCGCACCCGGGTGGCCCTTCATCTTGTCCGCGAGCGCGCCCAGCGCCTGCCCCAGATAGTCCAACGCGCCGAAGCTGTTGTTCCACAGCTCGTCCCAGGCGGAGTTCATGCTGGGCATCAGATAGAAGAGTGGGAAGCCGGGATTGTTTTCGCCAGGGCCGGGCCGGGCGTGGATGGCCCATTCGGGAAACCCGTTGCCGCCCCAGATCCTGGACAGCCCGTCCTGGTGATTGTCGAGCACGGTGTGAATACCGTACTGCGCCAACAGGTCCACTACGCCGGCGACGCGATCGAGGTACGCGGTGTCGACCACGCCCTGGGTCGGCATGAGCCCGTCGAAATTGACACCGAGCCGAACAGTGTTGAAGCCGTGCTCAGACAGCAGTTCCGCATCCTGCGCGCTGAGAGTCAGCCCGGGCTCGAAGTAGGGCGGTTCCTTGTTCACGCTGTTGACGCCGTGCAGCAATACGACCCGGCCGTACTCGTCGACGAACCGGGAGCCGTCGACATGCAATCCCGAAATTCCTTCGGGCGCAGCCATGCTGGGCGGCGTCGACGCGCCGAGCACGCAGCAGGCCGCCGCCAAGACAGCCAGTGATCGGGTCAATCGCTTGGCCCGGCGGGGCGTGCCGATGACTTTCGTGTTCATGATCTTCCTGTTTCAGTGATCGGCACCGCCGCCGGTCCGGAGCTCGAGTCGGCCGCCGACGGTGCCGACCATTCGAGATGGCCCCACGTCGTTGGGGGGCGCAGCGAGCCGGTACGGGCGGCTCGCGTCTACACGCCCGGCTACTCCACGCCGAGCGCGGAGGCCAGCAGCGGCCAGGAGTTGTGGAGGTCTTGTTGCCAGTAGGCCCAGGTGTGGGTTCCGGTGGGCCGGAAATCGACCTGGGCCGGAATATTCAGGGCGGCAAGATGATCGGCGAGCTGATGAGTGCACGAGTTGGTGGCGGCCTCGATCATGCCGCCCAGCACCATCTGATTCGCCTTGGTGATCACCTGGTCGGGTGTGGACCGCGCACCGAGCTCCTCGGCGGGTCCGGGCAGGCCGGTGCCGCTGGAAAGGTAGATCGCCTTGCCGCGCAGGCTGTCCGCATTCAGGACGGCATCGTGGGCGCGCCAGGCCGGGTCGTCATCGGGGCCCCACATGTTCTTGGGGTCGGCGTCACCGCGCGCCAGCACCAGGCGGATGTAGGCCCGTCCGGCGGGATCCGAGGTGGACGCGCAGCCGCTGTAGGCCGCGACCGCTGAGTACACCTCCGGCGCGGCCGATATGAGGTCCAGCGCCGAGGTGGCCGACATGGAAACGCCCGCGATCGCATTCATGCCCGATGTGCGCAGGGCCGCGTCGATGATGGGCGGCAGTTCCCGGGTCAGGAACGTCTCCCAGCGGTTGCGGCCCAGCTTCGGATCGTCCTGTTGCCAGTCGGTGTAGTAGGAGAACTCTCCTCCGACCGGAGTAACCACGTTCACATTCTTGTTCCAGAAGAACGGGACGATATCGGTCCGGCTGTACCAATTGGTGATATCCGTCCCGCCGCTCGCGCCGTTCAGCAGATACAAAGTCGGGCGTGGCACGCTCGTATCGGAGGCCGTGAGTACCTGCAACGGGATTACCCGTTGCATGGCAGCCGAATACACATAGAACATTTCCTGCCGCTGTCCCGCGCGGTCGATGTGGTCCAGATGGGAGGCGACGTCGGCACGCGAAACCTGTAGCGCACCAGGTGCGACGTAGAGCAGGGACGCGGCGACGGCGCACGATGCGATGAGCGACGCGATGGTCCGCCTGGGCGACACAACTGACTCCTCGGAAACGATGGTGGAAAGGGGTCCTGGGCCGTGGCGGCCGCGCAACACGCCACGGTCCAGGAGTATCGGAACTCAGCTGCCCATCAGGCGCTTGATCACATTGGCGATGGTGTCGGTCACCGAACCGGTCGAGCTGAGCTGGTTCTGCGAGGAACCGAAGCCGCCCTGGTCGAGGCTGCCCAGCAGAGCCTCACCGGGATTCGCGCCGCGAGCGGTGAAGCACACGCCCATGCTCGGCTGGTTGGATCCGACGCCGACGGTGCCGCCGACGCCGATACCACCGCTGAGGACCTGCTGTCCTTCGGTGACGGAGGCGGGCACCTTGTAGGTGAACTCGGCGGTGACGGGATAGCTGGAGTTCACGAACCAACCGGTGCTGGTCACCATCCAGCCGCCGAAGTCCGGCTCCGGCGTCACTTCGACGGCCTGCTCACCCGTCCCGGCGTGATAGGCGGTGACAACGGCCTTGACCGGTTTGTCGAACCCCGGCGGCGGAAAGTCGTTGATTCGATTGACATACGGATTGCCGATGCTGGTGGTGCCGACCACGATCTTGTAGGTGACCAGGGTTCCCGCCGCGGCGGTCGATACGTCGACGGACTTGTCGTAGGTGTGAGTGATCCAGAAGCTGCTGGCGCCCGGGTTGTAATCGACGTGCTGAGTCTGGACGCACGATGAGGACGGGGGTGTCGTATCCGCGGTGGCGGGCGCGGTGCCGAGAGCGATACCCGCCCCCGATATCACCAAGGTGGCCGCCGCGATTCCGGCAGCCAATTTCGGGGTCTTACTCATGATTCCTTCCAGCAGTTCCCGCCGAACGCGGAACTGGTAACGAGTGAGCCGGTGTGGAATTCGAGCCTTCGCTCACGCCGAGAAACGCTAGAGCACAACGGAACAGAACTTAAATCCTAATTTCCGGGGCATTGACAACCCTGCCTTGTCAATCGTCCGGAACTACTGTTTCCGCTCCGGTCCGGTGGGCCACTACCGGTCACGTCCCGGCCCTGCCGCAGATCACCGTCGGGACGAACGACCCGGTGTCAACCCGCGCCGGCCTGACTGCGCGCGAAACCCCTCGCCTGACGGCCTCGAGGAGAGGAGATTCCCAGATGCCACACCGACCTCGATTGCGCGCCATGAAAGTCCATACCCGCCGAGTGCTACCGTGGGGAAAACGCGCCGGAACCGCCTCTGGTTCCGGCGCCGTTTCATGTTGGATCGCAACGCGTTCGGCGAAGTCCACACACGGCGACCTACAAGTATGGGTTGTGGATGATCCGTAAATTGTGATTTCTCATGCGTTCCGTAGGGTTCTAGCATTTCCCGGCGTGAGTGGAACGACTCACGGTCGTAGTTAGAAATGACACAAGGGAAATCGCTATGGGACGACGAGTTATGACGCATTCCGCTGCAGGTGCCGCGGCCGTGATCGGGGTTGGGGCGTTGGCCCTGTTCGGCGCCGCTACAGCAAGCGCGGATCCCGCGACGATCACCTGGAACAACGACAGTTCCCAATACACCCGCACGATCAGCAACGCCACGCCCGCCGTGGGTGACACCATCACCGTCACCACGACTTTCAATCGGGTCATGATCGGGGATGAAAACCTCAACTGGTTCAAGGACTGGCACCCCTCGTGCCTGACCTATGTCACCGATTCGGCCAAGGTGACCGACGCCGCCGGGGACCACCCTGTCGAGCCCTATCTCGAAATCAAGCCCGATTTCATCGCGGGGGACTTCACCGCCACCAGCTATCGGGTAGTCATGAAGGACCACGGCCCGGCTGCCAGATTCAGCGCGAAGTACACCGTCGGCTCGTGCGCCACCGGGACCGCGCTGAACACCGGGATGGAGTACATGTCGAACACCGCCGGTCATGTCGACTTCTCCACCAAGGGCCCGTCGATCACCGTTGGCGGGACTTCCGGCCCGGGCACCGGAGGC
Organism: Nocardia sp. NPDC059228; assembly: GCF_042754245.1. Taxonomy (NCBI): domain Bacteria; kingdom Bacillati; phylum Actinomycetota; class Actinomycetes; order Mycobacteriales; family Nocardiaceae; genus Nocardia; species Nocardia sp. NPDC059228. Next base: position 24,108 of record NZ_JBHZAL010000009.1, read on the forward strand.
GACACCGGCAGTAGCAGCCCGACCTCGCTGCTCGGCGGGCTGACCTCGCTGCTCGGCGGCCTGGGTTCCAGCAAGTAGCACCGAATCGCTTGTGGTTGCCCGAATTCGACCATGTTGGATATCTGACCAGCAGAGCTGGTGACCGGCTCACCGATCGGGCGGTGACCGGCACTCGAATCGCTCCGGAAGATTCCGGTGGATGAGACATACAACAAATACGTCAACGAGGTCACTCGCGCCCGCCGCCGACCCCTTCGAACCCGGCGACATTCCGGCACCGGTTCAAACTCGCGGACGTGATCCGCATCGACACCGGCCGGCACTGCATCATCGCTACCAACGACGGCCAGCCCGGCGGCCTGACATCCATCGTGCTCGGAAAGAGATCAGCTGAAGGCTTCGGAGCCCAGCCCGAATAGCATGAGATGCACCGTTGTCCTAGGTAACGGGCGGCGCGGGCGTGGCGGCGGCGGAGCCGGTGGCGAGAAGTGTCAGTGCGCCGACCGTCAGCGCGGCGGCCGCGATCGTCGCAGTTGATGTAGCCGGTCGTTGTGCCATGCCGGTTTTCCTCATCTTCTCTTCGCATACATTGAAGCTCGCTGCACTCCAGGTGTTTTCGGTGCAGCCGAATGAGCGCATTCACTCAGGCTCTGAAACGTTATGCCAGGGGTAGAGGAACTGAAATCTCCAGTTCAGGATTATAGACAACAGAAAGTTGTTGATCGAGAAGCACATCGCCCGTTCGAGATTCCTGCACCAGATCTACTCGCCAATCCACCGTTGCAGGCCCGACGGGATCGACAACTCAATCTTGCCGATACACAAGAAGAATCGACTTCTCGAAGTTACAGCCGAGAAGTACGGTTTCCTCACGCGCCGGACCGTACGACACCGGAATTCGCTATGGAGGTGGCGGATTCGGCTCGGTGCGCTCATCGGCTCCAGCGCGTCCTCGACGACCGCGCCGAAGGAGGCCGGCAACCGACTCCCGGCTCCGGCGTCCGCGGCCGTGGTACTCGAAGAACATCACGTCCCATTCCGGCGGAAACCGCCGGCTCATCGCGAAATACGCGGAAGTCGCGCCGCCCGCGTTCGGGAATCCGATCAACCGGATGGTGGGGTGACCGGATATCGGCAGGTGCAGGAATCGGTTGATGACGCCTTCACCTCCGCGGTCGAGCACCGAAGTGGATATCGCTGAGCCGGTGGGGAATTAGAGTGTCCCCTCACTCCGGGAAACGCTAGAGAACAACCGAAGAGAACTTGAATCCGAAATTGCGGGACATTGACAACCCCGTCTTGTCAATCGGCCTGGAACTACTGTTTCCGCTCGGGTCCGGTGGGCCACTAGGTTTTTCGTGCACCCACCGGGCACCGCCCGGAAAAATCGTCGCGATTTCGCCCCATGGAAAGGTTTGACATGCTACGGAGAGGCCGAGTCCTGGCCCCTGCCGCCGCGGCGGCGCTCTTGTTCACCGGCCTTGCGGCTCATCAGGCTCCGGAAGCCTCGGCGGCATCGGACGGATGGACCCTGCCGCAGCTCACCGTGTCGAACGGCGTCATCACCGATGTCACTGGGCGGACGGTGTTGCTGCGCGGCGCGAATGTCAACCAGCTCAACGACTACGCGCAGAACGATCCGGCGCTGCCGACCGTCGCGCCGCTGGATGGCACCGACTTCGCGCAGATGGCGGCCCTCGGCTTCAATGTGGTGCGGCTCAATTTGGCCTGGTCGGCGCTGGAGCCCACGCCGGGCGCGTTCGATCAGAACTATGTGGCCCGCATTCACACCGCGGTCGACGATGCCAAGGCCAACGGCATCTACACCGTGCTGGACATGCACCAGGACGCGTGGGGCAAGGCGGTGGGCACGCCCAAGGGCCAGGGCTGCCCGATCTTCATGCAGCCCGGTCTCGGCTGGGACGGCGCGCCGGCCTGGGCGACCCTCACCGACGGTTGGACGACCTGCAACTTCGGCGGTGTCCGCGAGTCCGCGCCCGCCGTCGCCCGCTCGTTCCAGAACTTCTACGACGACACCCAGGGCATCCAGGGCCATCTCGTCGCCACCTGGGCGAAGCTGGCCGCGGAGTTCAAGGACGAACCCGCCATCGCCGGGTACGACCTGCTCAATGAACCCAATCCCGGTCTGCGCGATCCGTTTTCGGCGGCGGACCAGCTCGGCAAGTACTACCAGCGGGTCATCGCCGCCATTCGGCAGGCCGAGCACGGCAGCCCGCCGCACCTGGCGATCTTCGAGCCCAGCGCCATCTGGTCGGCCCTCGGCATCGACGCCACGCCGCCCGCGCACTACATCACCGATCCGCTGGCGGTGTTCTCCCCGCACCTCTACAGCGAGTCCATCAATGTGGTGAACGCCTTCCCGACCATCGAGGTGGGCTTCAAGTTCGCCCTGGACGCCGCCGCCAAGTACAAGGTGCCGGTGTGGAGCGGCGAGTGGGGCTGGTTCGGAGATCCGAATTCCGATGCGGCCAAGGTAGATCGGTTCGAGGACCAGTTGAACGCCAATCGCATGGGCGGGGCCTGGTGGTCGTGGAAGCAGGCGTGCGGCGACCCGCACGCGGTGAAGGGCGGCGAGCCGAACCATCCACAGGGCAATCTCAACCCGTTCGCCTGCCCGTCGGGGTCACCGCTCGGCCGGCCCGCCGGATACGCCCGGCCGCTGTCGCGCGCCTACCCGCGCGCGGTACCGGGGTCCCTGACCGCGGTCAACGCTACCGGCTTCACCGGCAGCGGCACCGGACGCATCGAAGCCTGGTACCCCGGTGCCACACGCCCGAGTGTGCAGTCCACCAATGTTTCCGACCTCACCTTCACCCAGGTGCCGGGCGGCTGGCAGCTGACTGGGAACACCGTCGGCTCCTACTCGATCAAGCAGTCCTGATGGACTCGAATCTCGTTATCCCCCACTGTAAGTAGGTCACCATGTCCCCTCGCAAGACCCGTCGCGTCGATGCCGCCGCAGTGGCGCTCGCCGGAATGATCGTGCTCGGCGCGGCCTTGGCCGACGCCCCGGCGTCGGCGCAACCCGCCGATATCGCGTCCGGATCCGGTTCCGGCTCGGGAAGTCTCGGTTCGTCGGGCTCTTCCGATTCCGGATCCGGCGCGGCGAACGACCCGGTGTCGACCCTGCCCGCACCGGCCTCGACCACCATCCGGCTCGACGGTGCGGCCAATTTCCGCGATATCGGCGGCTACCGCACCTCCGACGGGCACACGGTCCGCACCGGCGTCGCCTTCCGCTCCAACCGACTGGCCGGACTCACCGACGCCGACCTGGTCAAGCTGGCCACGGCCGGGGTCACGCTGGATGTGGACCTGCGTGCCGGCTCCGAACGCAGCAGCGCGCCCGATCGGGTGCCGACCGGCGCACAGTACAAGGTCGCCGACGTGATCAGCTTCGACAGCGGTATCTCGTTCCACGAGTTCCCGCCGATCACCCTGGGGCGCGGTGTGATCGACGGTGTGGTCAACGGCTCCGCCAGCCTGGTCCAGTCGATCGACTATCCGTTCATGGTCAACTTCCACGGCGCGGACGTCGCCTTCGGCACCCTGCTGCGCTCCATCGCCGGAAACAGCGGCGCGACGGTGTACCACTGCACGGACGGCAAGGACCGCACCGGCTGGGCCACCGCGGTCCTGCTCACCCTGCTCGGTGTGCCCCGGGATGTGGTGAACGCCGACTATCTGGCGAGCAATGCCGAACTCGGAAACCCGCAGGCGGTCCAATTGTCCTGGCTGGAAGCGGCTTTCGGCGAGGTCGACCGGCTCTACGGCAGCGTCGACAAGTACGTGCGCGACGGGCTCGGCCTGGATCAGTCCACTATCGACGCGCTGCGCGCCAAGCTCCTGGCCTGATGCTCGCGACGTAACCACAAGAATTGTTTGCGAACAATCCGGAACTCGTGATTTCTCCCGCATTCCGATAACTTCCAGTATTTCCCACGTGAGCCAAATAGCTCACCGACTCCGGCAGTAGCAGCCTCACCTCCCCGCTCGGCGGTCTCGGCTCGAGCAAGTAGTGCCGGACCGCCGAAACCGATGGCGGTCAGCGCAGACATCGGCGGTCCGCGATCTCCTCGTTCAACGCGTAGGAGATCGCGGCCGCTTCGTGCTCGGCCCAGACGCCGAAGTCGGGGTAGCGGAGGTCGATTCCGGCCGCGCAGTCCCAACACGGACTCGCGCCATACTCCGGCCGCATCGGGAACATCATCACGATGAATCGCGGTGAGAACATGGTTTTCCCAACGAGCACACGGCGATACCCATCGGGCACGACGAGCACGCCCGAAGCGTCGGTGCCGAAATACGCCTCGGCGAATGCCGAATCCCGACGCCATTTCTCACCCGCGGCGAGATCACCGACGCCGAAGAGTTGGATCGTCCCGAACCGTGACCATCCGTCGCAAACCAACAGGAACTCACGGAACTCGGCATCGAAGCACACGCCCAGCCGTCGCTCGGCCGCCGCGATCGCGGCCTCGGAGGCGGGCGGATTGGGCGGCATGGACAGGCCCGGCTCGCCGAAGCGCTCTGCGGCCCCGTATTGGGTTGCGTACAGCGAGCCCACCAGGGCGTTCCAATTCGTCATCGATTCCTGTCGCCGGGGACGATTTCGATCGCGAAAGTGTCGGCACCGCTGGCTGTCCCCGGCTCCTCGCTACGGTTGCCAACGGCGCCGACATTGCCTCAGCACCAGTGAGGCGGTGCGAGCCTGGAGGGAAGCGGGCTCGCACGTTATCGCGTTGTCGGAGCGGCATGGGAAGGGACTACTTCCGGTCTCCCGGTCACGACGAACGCTCTGGAAACGCTAGAGCACCGGACAGGCGAAGAGAAATCATTGTTCGTGGACTGTTCACAAGCCCCATTTGTCAATCGGTCCGCTTTTCGGGAAAAAGTTCTGTCCGGAACCGTCGTCCACCTAGACTGCGCGACATGGAAGTTCACACCCGTCAGTTGCAATACTTCATCGCAGTTGCGGAGGAGCTGAGTTTCACTCGTGCGGCGCAGCGATTGCATGTCTCGCAACAGGGGTTGAGCACTCAGATCAAGCAGCTCGAGCAGGCGATGGACGTGGTGTTGTTCTCCCGGACCACCCGCAATGTCGAACTGACCGCCGCCGGCGCGGTGTTCCTGCAGGATATCCGCGGCGCGCTGACCGGCCTGGACGTCGCGGTCGAGCGCGCCCGTTCGGTACATCGCGGCGAGCAGGACCGGCTGGTCCTGGGCGCACTGGAGGGCGCGGCACTGACCCTGACCGAGCCGATCCTCTCCACCTTCCGCCAGCGCCATCCGGGCATCACCGTCGAGTTGCGCCATTTCACCTATGAGGATCCGTCGGCCGGTCTGGTCACCGGATCGGTGGACGTGGCCTTCGCCCGCCGCCCGTTCGTCGACGACGGCGTCCAGTTCGAGACGTTGTTCGCCGAACCCCTGATGGTGATGCTGCCGACGAACCATCGGCTGGCCGAGCGCACCGAGGTCTTCGCGCACGAGCTACTCGATGAGCCGCTGCTCGGCGCCGCGACCACCGATCCGGTGTGGAATGCGTTCTGGGAGTTGAGCGCCCACCGCGGCGGGGCCCCCGCCACGGTGGTGTCACGTTCGAGTTCACTCCTCGAGGAGCTGCACAAGGTCGCGACGGGCGTCGGCATCGTCCTCACGGTGGCCTGCGCCCGGTGGATTCCTTTTCCGGGGGTGCGCCTGCTCCCCATCGCCGACGTGCCGCCCAACGAGGTGGCCGTCGGCTGGCGCGGCGCGCAGGAATCGGCGCTGGTCCGCTCCTTCGTCGAGGTCGCCCGCTGCATCCGCGACACCTGTCCGGACCTGGTCGCTCAGCTGCAGGAACCCGACTTCACGGATTGCACTGTGCCGCCGCATCTCTGATTGACAACCCGGACTTGTCAATAATCCGAAAATGGTGATTTCTCCGTAGTTCCGTTGTGAGCTAACGTTTCTCGGGATCGACGAGAAATGGGGTCGCCCGTGGCACCACCGAGAAAGTATCCGGACGCGCTGCGGACGCATGCGATCCAACTGTACCGAGAATCGGATCCCAAACCGACTTTTCGAAGAATGGCAGCGGATCTCGGCGTCCATCACGAGGCGCTGCGATTGTGGATTCGCCACGCGGAGCACATGGAAGGGCGTGCCGGGAACGCAATCGGCGCGACCGAGGAGAGCCTTTTCACCGCCATGGCCAAGGAGAACAAGAAACTCCGCAGACGGGTGGCCGACCTCGAACGGATAATCGCCGTATTGCGCACGACCCGGCCCCTTGCCTCCATGGAATTCGGCCGAATCCTGCCCTGACCGAACACAATTCGTCGTTGTCAATGCATCCATAGCAGTGATTTCTCTTCGAACTCCTTGTGCCATCACGTTTTCAACGAGCGCACAAGCAATCCAAACAATTCCGGATCGAAGGAGAAAACAATGGGTTCCCTGGGCAATCTCTCGCTGGACGCCATCCTCCCGGCACTGAAGAACCTGATGAGCACCGGCTCGGCCACTCTCCACAAGACCAACTGACCCATTCCGGGGCGCGGGTTCCGGTTCCGAACTGTGACCGGACCGGACCCGCCCTCGAACCAGCGGAACCGACCCGCACACACAACCGCGCCAGTTCCGCGCTGAGCTGCGACCATCGCCGGCCGATTGACATACCCACCGGTTCCAAATACCGTCAGTATTTGAGTTCCTGAGGTATCCAACAAGGAGGTTGGGATGGGTGCGGCGCGGCAGCCTCGCATCGTGATCATCGGGGCCGGGGTGTCCGGCATCGCGAGTGCGATCACGTTGCAGCGCAATGGGTTCGACGACTTCGTGATCCTGGAGAAGGGGTCCGACGTCGGCGGGGTGTGGCATTGGAACCACTACCCCGGACTGACCTGTGACGTTCCCTCCCAGCTGTACCAGTTCGGGTTCGCGCCGAAGCCGGACTGGTCGCACATCTTCGCACCCGGCCCGGAGATCCAGCGGTATCTCGCCGATGTGGCCGAGCAGTACGGGCTGCGGCCGCATCTGCGGCTGAATTCCGAGGTGGTGGCGGCGACGTTCACCGGGTCCGGGTGGCTCGTCGAGACCGGCGACGGGAGCCGCTACGAGGCAGACTTCGTCATCGCGGCCACTGGAGTACTGCATCATCCGGCGGTGCCGGATCTGCCCGGACTGTCCGAGTTCACCGGCGAGGTGCTGCACACCGCGCGCTGGGACGACAGCGTGGCGACCGCCGGGCGGCGGATCGCGGTCATCGGCACGGGTTCGACCGGCGTGCAGGTGGTTTCGGCGCTGCAGCCGGAAGCCGAGCGCGTCACGCACTTCGTGCGCAGCCCGCAGTGGGTGATCTGGGCTCCGATGCAGATCCCGCAGCCCGCGATCCTCGGTGCGGTGCTGAACCGGCTGCCGCAGGTGAATCGCGCGCTCTACCAGGCAGGCATGACGGGAGCCAGGCTGTTCACCGACGTGGTGACCCGGCCGAGCTGGCGGCGGCGGGCGGTCCAGCAGTACGCCCGGCTGAGCCTGCGTGCGCAGATCCTCCAGCCGGAGCTGCGCGAACAGCTCACCCCCGACTACGAGCCGCTGTGCAAGCGGCAGGTGCTGTCCGGCACCTACTATCGCGCGCTGCGCGCCCGCAATGCCGAGCTGATCACCAAGGCCATCGAGGAGGTGACCCCGACCGGCATCCGCACCGCCGACGGCCGCCACCACGAGCTCGATATGATCGTCCTCGCCACCGGCTTCCGCGCCCACGACTACATGCGGCCGATGAATCTGACCGGTCGCGACGACATCTCGATCGACGATGCCTGGGCGAAGGGCCCACGCGCCTACCGGATGACCGCGATCCCGGGCTTCCCCAACTTCTTCACGGTCCTGGGCCCCCACTCCCCCACCGGCTCCATTCCGCTGCACCACGCCGCCGAGGTGACCGCCCGCTACATCACCCGGTGGATCCAGCGCTGGAGCGCAGGCGAATTCGACACCGTCGAGGTCACCGAGGACGCCACCGCACGGTTCGAGACCGAGGTCTCCGTGGCCATGGGCCCCACGGTCTGGAACACCGGCTGCAACTCCTGGTACTTCACCGAGGGCGGCAGCATCGACCTGCTCCCCTTCGACCGCGCCACCATGGAGTCCATGCTGTCCGAGCCCGACCCGGCCGACTTCCACCTGCAAACCAGCTAATTGCCAGGTCAATACTAAAATATAGAATCCTAGCAAATCTTCAGCTACGATCGGCTGGTTGTCTTTCCCGCGAGTTCGGCTACCAGGGCGGAGATACGCCATGATCGGACAGCACTCGTTTCGAAGACCTGCTCACTTTCTTGCTCTCGCGGTTGGAATCACGGCCTTGACCTGCGGGCCGGCCGCAACCGCACTCGCCGCCGGCTGGCACGACTGGGATGCCGTCGTCCAGTGCGAGGCGGGCGGGGATTGGGGGGCGAACACCGGCAACGGCTACTACGGTGGCCTGCAATTCAGCCAGGGCACCTGGAATGCGTACGGCGGCAGGGGGAATCCCGCCGACGCCAGTCGCGAGGAGCAGATCCGCATCGCGGAACGGATCCTCGCGCACGAGGGTCCCGGGGCGTGGCCCTACTGCGGGTCCTATCTCTGAGGCCACAGCTCCTCCGACTTCACTACCTAGAGCGCAACTTCACGACCTAGAGCGACACGCGGGCAAATTCGGTTACGGTTGCCTGTGAGTTGTCTTAGGCCTAGGTCGAACTCATGCCTCGCCACCCGGGTGGTCGGCACAATTACCTGGCGGCTGTTGAACATCCGCAGGAAATTGCGGCAAACCACACATAGTCGACGTCCCGGGCAGGCGTGCATCTGTTGCCCGCCATGGTTTTCCGGCTAGCACCGAGCCTGGAGGGCACATGCGCAGAGTGAGATCCGTACGGGCGACGGATGCCGGCTTCTCGCGAGGCACATTTCTGTGTGGCGCACTGGGAATCGCCCTGGCCGGGTGGGGATTCACCGGCCTCTCCGATGCCGATCCCGTCTCGGTCGCCTCCGGACCCGGTGCGGCCAAACCGAATTGGAGCAGGCTGGAGCGGCTCATCCGCGGCCGCGTCGTCCGGGTCGGCGACGCCGGCTACGAGATGGCCAGGCAGGTCTTCAACACCCGGTTCGACAGCGAGACACCCACTGCCGTGGTGCAGGTCGCCTCGACCGCCGATGTCGTCTCCGCCATGAGTTTCGCGGCCGAATACCGGCTGCCCGTGGCCGCTCGATCCGGCGGGCACTCCTATGCGGGGGTGTCGACGACGACCGGCGCGATGATCATCGACGTCCGGCAGCTCACCGGCGTGAGTGTTGTCGATGCGGGACAGGCGGTGGTGGGGCCGGGCCACACCCTGTACGACGTCTACCGCGAGCTCGACCGGTCGGATCTGACCATCCCGACCGGTATGTGCCCGGATGTCGGCATCAGCGGACTCGCCCTCGGCGGCGGCCTCGGCTTCGAATCCCGCGCCTACGGCGTCACCTGTGACCGGCTCGCCGGCGCGACGCTCGTGCTGCCCGACGGCACCGTCGCGGAGGTCTCCGAGACCTCCCGCCCGGACCTGCTCTGGGCGCTGCGCGGCGGCGGCCCACTGTTCGGCGTGGTCACCTCGCTGACCTTCGACACCTGCCCCGCGACGCCAAAAGATTTGGTGCGCTTGACCTTTCCCGGCGACAGCGCCGCGCAGGTGATCGCCGGCTGGTCCGCCTGGCTGCAGTCCGCGGACCGCTCCCAGTGGGCCGACGTGAGCATCGACGCCGATGGCAACGGCAGCCTGGACTGCTGGCTGCAGCTGGTCTGCCCGGCCGGGTCCGGCGACCAGGCCGCGGCCGCGCTGACGGATGCGATCGGTCTGCCACCGTCGACCACCGACACGCAGACCCTCGATCACATGGACACCATCATGTATCTGGCGGGCGGCAGCCCCACCTCACCGCGCGCGAGTTTCACCAACGGTTCCGACGTCGTCTCCGAGCTCACCTCCGACGCCATCGCCCGCATCATCGAAGCCCTGACGATCTTCTCGCGCGCCGGCGGCACCGGCTGGGTGCAGATCAACACCCTCGACGGCGCGATCCGCGATACCGCACCCACCGCCACCGCCTTCCCCTGGCGCAACCACGCCGCCCTCGTCGAATGGGGCGCCTACCAACCGATCCCGCACGACACCGCCCAGGCCTGGGTCACCGCCGCCCACCGGCTCTTCGCACCGGTCTCGGTCGGGGCCTATGCCAACTACCTCGAACCCGGCGATCCCCTCAGCCGCTACTACGGCCAGAACTACCCGCGCCTGGCCGCGCTGCGCCGAACCATCGACCCCGGCAACCGGATCCACACCGTGCTGACGGTCTGACCCGGCTCGGGCGGCGACGGATCAGCCCAGCAGCGTGCGGGCGTACCAGTCCTTGGTGTCGGTGACGCCCGGCAGGACGAAGAAGTAGCCGCCGCCGAAGGGCTGGACGTAGTCGGTCAAAGGCTCTCCGGCCAAACGGGTCTGGATGGTTTCGAACTGACGCTGGATGTCCTGCTGGAAGCAGGTGAAGATGTGGCCGGTGGCGAGATTGCCGTTCGGGTCGACGCCGAGGTCGTAGTTGTAGGAGCGGCGCAGCAGCTGCTGGTCGGCGGTGTCGGCGGTGCGGGGATTGGCCAGGCGGATGTGGGCGGTGGCGGGGGTGACGGTGGCGTCGGGATCGGCGGCGTAGTTGGGGACGTCGAATTCCTTGGTGCCGTCCAGGGGTGCGCCGGATTCGCGGCGGCGGCCGAACATGTTCTCCTGCTCCGCGATCGAGACGCGGTCCCAGAACTCCACCAGCATGCGGATGAGGCGGACCACCTGATAGGTGCCGCCCCGGGTCCACGCGGGCTCGTCGGGGCTGTCGGCCCAGATCAGAGCGGCGGCGTCGGAACCGGTCGGGTTGGCGGTGCCGTCCTTGAAGCCGAGCAGATTGCGGCCGGTGCCGGACGGCCGCGGCGGGGAGTTGTAACCCTGGATCTTCCAGCGCAATTGGATCCCGCCACGGGTGTGGCGGGTGAGGTCGCGGATGGCGTGGTGGATGGTGTCGGGGTTGTGGGCGCACAGCTGCAGCAGCAGATCACCGTGCATCCACGCCGCTTCCGGGGAGTCGTCGGGGAAGACCCGCATCGGCGTCAGGTGCGCGGGCTTCCGGGAAGCCAGCCCGTACCGCTGATCGAACAGGCTCGCACCGACACCGGTGGTGACGGTCAGGCCGTCGGCCGGGATATCGGGCCCCAGGACGGCGCTGTCGGCGGGCGGGTGGCTCGGACCCAGATCCGGCGGCGGGCCACCGGCGGTGAGGGCGCGGGCGCGCTCGGTGAGCGTCTTCATCAGGTCGGCGAGTTCGGCGCGGTTGGCGGCGGTCACGTCGAATGCGGCGAAACAGGAGGCATTCTGGCGATCGGCCGGAGCCGGGGTGAGAATGCCCGCCTGATGCGCGCCGTGGAACGGGTAGGCCGGTGTGGTCGTGGCCTGCCCGCCCGCGGCGGCGTCCACGCGGGCGCCCTCGACGAGAACGCCTGCGGTCAGGGCGGTTCCGGCGGCGCCCGCGGCGGCGCCGGAGAGGAAGCGGCGGCGGCTGACAGTCATGGTGATGGCCTCGGTCCTTCGTAGAGAGTCAGTTCGCTTTGGTTTCCAGCAGCCGCGGCACCCGGTCCAGTGTTTCCAGGGCGGCGCCGATCGCGGCGAGCACCGCCTGCCGGGTCGCCTGCGGCGTCTGCGCGGGCGTGCGCCAGTGGCCGTTGTCCTGGGTGGCCAGCAGGGCAGCGCGCAGCCGGTCCAGTTTGGTCCCGAGGTCGGGGCGCAGCTGCGGGTCACGCTCGTCCAGCGGGACGGCGAGCTGATCCAGGACGGTGCGGGTGACCTCGACATCGGCCAGCGTCGCCGGATAGGCCGCGCCCGCACCCTGATCGTCCAGGCCCGAAAGGTGGTCGCGCAGTGCGTCTTCCAGAATCTCGTGGGCGCGCACCGGCAGGGTGGCGGGATCACCGGCGATATCGGTGCTGGTCAGCTTGTCCCCGATCGCGGCGATATCCGCGGTGAGCTTGTCGACCACGGGCAGCAGCTGATCCGGGCCCTGGCCGTGCCAGAGGCCGTATTCGAGGCGGTGCAGGCCGGTGAATCCCGGATCGTTGACGCCGTCCGGCAGACCGCCGGGCAGCCCGTCGACCGCGGTCCCCGCCTCGCCGAAGCTGTTGTACGACGCGCCGACCCGCTCCCACTCCTGCAGCGCGAGCAGCCAATCGGCCTGCGCGGCGGGGATATTGCGCGCCCGCAGATCCCGGCCGACCGTGCCGACGGCACCGGTCAGACGGGTCAGCACGCCCCGCACGTACGCCTGGTAGGCCTCGTTCGGCCCGTGCAGTTCGCTGGCCCGCGCGGGTTTGAAGGCCGGCGGCGCGTCCGTCTGCGGACCGGTGGCCTGAACGCGCGGCGAGGACAGCGACGGGCGGCCCGACATCAGGCAGACAATGGTGTAGCTGCCCGAATTCAGGGTCGCGGTCAGCTCGGCGGTGGTGCCGGGACCGATGTTCTCGATCTCACCGGCCACCGCGCCGTCCGCGTCGACCAGATCGATCTCGCCGGACTTGCCGGACGTATTGTGCACCGCGATGGTCTGGGTGCCGGTGTGCGCCGAGGTCCATTCCGGCGCACAGGCATCCGCCGTCACGGTGACCGTGCGCGCGGTGTTCGAGCCGCCCGAGGGCAGCAGGGCGATGGCGGTGCCGGCCGCCAGCACCGGGACCAGCACCAGGGTCGCGCCGACCAGCACCGGACGCGGACCGGCGATCCGCTCCCACCAATCCGCGTGCGCGGGCTCGGTTTCCGGCTTCTTGTCGGTGGGCTCGGTTTCCGGCTTCGCCACCGGCTCGGCCTCGGTCGCGGGGGTGCGGCCCGCCCGGACGAACAGCGGAATCACGGTGGCCAGGTAGGCGATCCACGCCACCACCTGCAGCACCGTCATCCTCGGCGACAGGTTGGTGATGCCGGTGATGATCGAGACCCACCACGAGTTCGGGTCGACGTGCGCGGTCAGGTCGAACGCGATCCAGCGCGCGCCCGGCAGCCAGCCCGCCTCCTGCAGGTCACCGAGGCCGTAGGCGAGCACGCCCGCGGCGATGATGATGAGCAGCACGGCGGTCCGGTTGAAGAAGACACCGAGGTTCAGCCGTACCGCACGCCGGAACAGCAACCAGCACAGCGCGATCGCGATACCCAGTCCGAGGGCCGCGCCGACCAGCGGAGCGGCTGTCGATCCCGCCGCCTTGATGGCCGTCCATACGAACAGCGTGGTCTCCAGGCCCTCGCGCCCGACGGCCAGGAACGCCGTCACCGCGAGCACGCCCGCGCCCAGCCCCGCGGCCCGCGCGACCTCACCGCGCAGGTGTCCCGACAGCGAGGCCCCGGTGCGCCGCATCCAGAAGATCATCGCGGTGACCAGGGCCACGGCCAGCACGCTCAGCACGCCCGCGACCGCGGCCCGGGCCGAACTGGTCAGTGCGGCAGTCGAATACGTCAGCACGGCGGCGAAACTCCCGGCCACCGAGATCGCGCCGAGCACACCCAGCCAGACCGGCGTGGTCGAGACCGGGCGTTCAGGTGTGGACAGCCGGCGCACGGCGGCCAGCAGGATGGTCACCACGAGCCCCGCCTCCAGGCCCTCCCGCAGGCAGATCAGCAGATTCGGCACAGCCTCGGCAACACTCACGGGTGCCAAGGTAAGCCATACCTATATGCCCGTCCAGCCCGCCCCCGTCCAGCCCCGCTGACCCGTCCTCGCTGGTAGCGCTGGTGGCCGGGTATCGCACACGCGCGCTAACGACGCGAGCGGCCGCTGGTCGGTGACCAGGTCCGGAAGACGAGCAGCCGCATCGACGTGTACATGAACAAACCCTCGCCGAGACCGCCCAGGATGCGGGCGATCCGGTAGTCGATGCCGAGGGCGGCCACACCGCTGGTCACGCCGAGGATGAACACCAGGTAGTTCACCGCGACGACCACGACATAGACGGCGACCTGCGGACCGACCGCGGCGTGCGACTCGAAGTTGAGGGTCCGATTCAGCAGATAGCTCGCGCCGAATGCCGTGCAATAGGCCACGGTCACCGCGATCGGCAGCGCCAGGCCCGCGACCCCGTGCAGGGCGGTCAGCACCACCAGATCCAGGGTGAAGGTGAACCCGCTCACCAGCAGATAGCCGACGAAGGTCGGGGCCACGAACCGGCCCAGCCCGAACGGCAGCCGCGCCACCACCCGGTCGCACACCAGGTGGAACCAGCGCACCGCGCGCGCCGGCCGCGTCTGTGTCTCCGTCCGCACGCGACCACCGTGGCACCTCTACATGACCCCGGGGTGATCATCCGACCAACTTCATGGGGCCGATTTTTCCGCTACCGGCACCCCCACTATCCGCGCTTATAGCGAAAAGCGCTGGCCAGGACACGTTTTGGACGCTGCGGACCGGCGGGCGTGCCGGTAGCGTCTGCGGCGCCGCGATGGCTGGGGACAGACGACGGATCGGAGATTTCTGATGGGGCGTGGATTCGCCAGGACGAATCGGCGAACGGTGCTGGGGTCGATGCTGGCCGCGGGCGCGGCGGGGGTGACCGGGCTGCCGGAGGGCATGGCGGAGGCACTGGCGGAGCCGGGGCGCTCGGGTTCGTTGGATCAGGTTCAGCACGTGGTGATCCTGATGCAGGAGAACCGCTCGTTCGATCACTACTTCGGAACCATGAGCGGCGTCCGGGGTTTCGGTGACAAGCGCGCCGTCAGGCTGCCCGCCGGCGGCTACGACCCGATCCTGCAGGCGGCCATGGACACCGTCCTCGCCGGCGGACCCGGGACCGATCTGGGCAGTGGGTCGGCGGGCACCGGGAGTGCCAGTGGATCGGCGAGTGGTTCGGGCAGCGGATCGGGCAGCGGGAGCAGCAGCGGATCGGCGGGCGGCGACAACCGGGACGCGTTCCATCAGCCGGATGCGTTCAGCAGCACCGGATTCCTGCTGCCCTGGCACGTCGACACCAGCCGGGTGGACGGGCAGGATCTCGGCGATCTGGCGCACGACTGGAACACCACGCACATGGCGTGGGCCGATGGCGCCTACCACTCCTGGATCGCGGCCAAGTCCAAGATGACCATGGGCTACTTCACCGAGGCCGACATTCCCTTCCACCGCGCACTGGCCTCCGCGTTCACCATCTGCGATCACTACTTCTGTTCGATCCAGGGACCCACCACCCCGAATCGGCTGTTCCACTGGACCGGCACCATCGACGCCGCCGGCCGGGCGGGCGGACCCGCCGTGTCCAATCCCCCGGACTATCGGCCCGTGTACACCTGGACCACCTATCCGGAACGCCTGCAGCAGGCCGGAATCTCGTGGCAGGTGTACGCCGACTCGCACAGCGGTGGCGACTTCCTCGCCGACTTCGGCGACAATCCGCTGTGGCTGTTCCGCGCGTATCACGACGCGGCGGCCTCGTCCGATCCCGCGGTCCGCCAGCTGGCCGATCGCGCCAAGGTGACCACGACCGGCATGACGCCCGCACCGGCCGGCACCGACGGCACCAATGTCGATTACGTGCTGCAGCAGTTCATTTCCGATTGCGCCGCCGGCACCCTGCCGCAGGTGTCCTGGGTGGTCGCGCCCGCCGGCTACTCCGAGCACCCGGCCTACCGTCCCGCCGACGGCGCCGCCTACATCCAGCGCGTCCTGCAGGCCCTGTGGGACAACCCGAAACTGTGGGAGTCGACGGTCCTGCTCGTCAATTACGACGAGAACGACGGCTTCTTCGACCACGTAGTGCCGCCGACCGCGCCACCCGGCACCACCGATGAGATCCTGCCGTCGCTGGAGATCACCGGCACCGACCTGAATTCCGGCTCGGCGACGCTCGGGCTCGCCTCGGGCTCCGCGACCATGGACACCCTGATCAGCCGGGCCGGGGCGCTGCTGGGCGGGCAGTCGCCGATCGGCCTGGGACCACGGGTACCGATGCTGGTCATCTCACCGTGGAGCCGCGGCGGCTACGTGAATTCCCAAGTGTTCGATCACACTTCGGTGCTGCGCTTCCTGGAGCAGTGGACCGGCGTCGTCGAACCCAATATCTCGGCCTGGCGGCGCGCGGTGTGCGGCGACCTCACCAGCTGCTTCGATTTCGGCAGACGCGACACCAGTATTCCCACCCTGCCCGACGCCAATGCCGAGCGCGCCCGCGCGGCCGGTCAGAAGAACCTGCCCAAGCCGACCCCGCCCTCCCCCGCCGGACAGCAGATGCCGGTCCAGGACGCGGGCCGCGCCAAGGCCCGGCCGCTGCCCTATCAGCCGGTCGCCTGGGTGGAGGTCGCCGGGAACGCCGCGACGGCCAGGTACGGCAATCAGGGCACGGTGGCCATGCCGTTCCAAACCTTTGCCTACCACGACAATTCGATCCGGCAGACCGTGGTTGCCCCGGGCGGCAGCGCCCAGGAGCGATTCCAGCTCGGCGGCTCCTACGACTTCGCGATCCACGCCCCCAACGGATTCCTCGTCGAGGCCGCGGGCACCGCCGATACCGCGGCGCTCACCGCCACCGCCGCCGTCGGTGACACCGCCGATCAGCCCACTTTCGTTGTCACCGTGATCAATTCCGGCACTTCGGCACTGACGGTCCAGGTGAGCGGCGGTTCCCCGGCCACGATCGACGCCGGATCCAAACGCGATATCACCGCCCCGCTCGACCAGGGCTGGTACGACCTGACGCTCAGCCTCTCCGGAAACTCCAACTGGCGCAGGCATTTCGCCGGTCACCTGGAGAACGGCAGCGCGAGCAGCACCGCGTAGTCGCAGCACGGCCTTCGGATCGGGCCTTCCGGATCCGAAGGCCGGCTTCAGGATTCGAACGCCGCGGCGCGCCAGCCAGGAAGGGCGTCGGGGTTGGCTCGCAGGTATTTGAGGGATTGCTTCATGTAGACACGGGGGTTGGTATCGAGGTGGGCCGACCAGGCGGGGCGCGGGTCGCCGCGCATGACCGTCCAGCAGGCCAGGGCGTAGCCGTACATGGGCTGGGAGAGGTAGCCCAGGCGCTGGGAGCGCCAGCCGCGGCTGTTCTGCGAGAACTGGAAGGCCGCATTGGCATTGAAGACGCCGAGGCCGAGGTAGACCGTGGCCAGATCGGTGAGTTGTTCGCCGTCGTGCCGGTCCGGTGCGATGCGCTGCTCACCGAGCAGTCGCTCGTGGGCGAGTTCGTGGGCGACGGTCGCCACCAGCGTGACCGGTGAGCGCAGCCGCGCCAGTTCGAGCGTCACCACCGCCCGCCCGTGCTCGAGCCGGTAGTGCCCGGCCTCGCCGCGGGCCGCGCCCTCCAGCTGCATGAGCTGGTCGGGCGGCGCCGCACCGGCCGGATCGAGTTCCACGACAATGCGATCCCGCCCAACCCCCATGTACCGGACCACCCGCTCCACGACCGCGAGCACCTGCGATTCGGCGCCCGAGTAGGTGTCCGGGAAGTAGTCGGAGGTCGGGAGGATGACGGGGGTGCGCAACGTCCTGGTACCGAATTGGGTGGCGCACCAGGACAGCATCTCCTCGACCCAGAGCCGTTCCACCTCCCCCACCGGGCAGCGCGGCCTGAAGAAACCCATGCCGCATTATGTCCGGGTCACGCGCGAGATGCGCGGCGAGAACATCGGCGGCGCGTATTCGCCGACCAGGGTACGAACCCACCAGGCGTGGGTCTCCAGCAGTTCACGGGGACTGGTGAAGCGGTACTCGTAGAGCCGGGCGCGGATGTAACGGGGCGGGACGTCCGGGAAGGGATTGCGGCGCAGCAGGCGCAGGGTGGCGGGGTCGTTGCGCAGCAGGCGCTGGAGGAGACCGTCGAACCACGGCCGGGCATAGCTGGACGAGTGGGCCGCGAACCACATGAGCCAGTCCAGGCGCAGGTGGTACGGGGCCCACTGGCGGGGCAGCCGACGGGGGTCGCCGGGCTTGCCCTTGAATTCGTATTCGCGCCAGTGGGTGTGGGCGGTGAGCGCGACTTCGTCGGTGCCCTCGACGACCACCTCGTAGCGGATGCGGTCTACGACGCCGAACGCGCCGAACGTGTTGATCAGATGGAAAGGATTGTAGGACTGGTTCATTCGCTGATGACTCGACAGCATATTGCGGACCGGCAGGTAGCTGAGCACCACGGTGCAGGCCACGAAGACGAATACCGGCACCGTGAACCAGAGCGGCGAGTCCGGCAGAGCCGGTGCCGCGGGTATCGGAAACACCTTTGCCACCGCGGAATCGGAGACGGCGGACCAGGCGAGCACGATGACCAGCCAGTTGAGGAAGGCGAAGTTGCCCGACAGCACCAGCCACAGCTGCGTGACGATGATGATTCCGGCGGCCACGCTCGCGATCGGCTGTGGCGCGAAGAGCCCGAAGGGCACCACCAACTGCGCAACGTGATTGGCCCCCGCCTCGATCCGGTGCAGCGGCCGCGGTAGCTGATGGAAGAACCAGCTCAGCGGGCCGGGCATGGGCTGGGTCTCGTGGTGGTAGTAGAGGCAGGTCAGATCCCGCCAGCAACTGTCACCGCGCAATTTGATCAGTCCCGCCCCGAACTCCACCCGGAACACCAGCCACCGGGCCAGCCACACCACCAGCACCGGCGGGGCCACCCGGTCGTTGCCGAGGAACGCGACCAGGAAACCGGCCTCCAGCAGCAGCGACTCCCACCCGAACGAATACCAGACCTGCCCCACATTGACGATCGACAGGTACAGCACCCACACCAGCAGCCACACCACCACGGCCGCCCACAGCGGCAGCAGATCCGCGACCCCGGCCACCAGGGCCGCGGACACCGCCGCCCCGCTCCAGGCCACCGTCGCGTAGAACCGGTCGGTGTAGTGCAGCTGAAAGATGCTCGGCGCCACCCGGAACGGTCGCCGCGCCACGAACCGCGGTACCGGCAGCATGCCGTGTTCCCCGGTCAGCGCCCGGAACTGCCGGGCCGCCGCCACGAACGCGATCAGATAGATGGCCGCGATCCCGCGCTCGATCACCTGCCGCGCGAACCAGTATTCCGGTGCGATGAACCACTCCATCCCGCGCCTCCTGCGCCGGCCGTGTCACCTCGGGCACTCAGTCCGTCCACTTGGAAGCGTACTCACCCCGCGCGCACCGGCCCGGTTCGCTGACCCGGGTGGCCGTTGACTCCCCGCCCGCCAACAGCCGCGGGAGCAGCCGCTGCGCGGGCCGGACGCGGACCCCACTGCACGGTTCACTCCTCCGCGGCCGGACGGGTCTGTCCGTCGGGTGTTCGGCGGACACCGCGGCGTCCGCCGGGATGCCATGCCGGCTCGAATCCGGTTCGGTACGTGACCGGGTGCTGCGCGAAGCCGACCCCACCCACGCCGCGGTCGCGCAGGAGGCGACGTGGCCGGCCATCCGCTTCCGGCACGCCGCCTGCCTGCTGCTCACCGTGGTCCATCTGACCGGCGGAACCGACGCGCTCTAGTCGCCGCCGTCCTCGTCGAGGTCGACGTCGATCCGATCGCGGTCGGCCCACTCCAGCAGCGGTTCGATGTCGAACACCGCCTCGTCGATGCCGGCGTGCAGGTCGCCGAGTTCGGCGTAGCGCGCGGGCACGGTCTTCATGGTGAAGTCGCCGGGGTGCACCTCGGGAATCTCGTTCCAGCGCACCGGAGTCGACACCGTCGCCTCGGGCACGCCGCGCACCGAGTACGCCGCGGCGATGGTGTGGTCACGCGCGTTCTGGTTGTAGTCCACGAACAGCTGGGCCGGGTCGCGGTCCTTGCGCCACCAGGCGGTGGTGACGTCCGCGGGCGCGCGCCGCTCCACCTCGCGGGCGAAGGCCAGCGCGGCCCGGCGCACCTCCTGGAATCCGAAGCGGGGCGCGATGCGGACGTACACGTGTAATCCCTTGCCGCCGGAGGTTTTCGGCCAGCCGACCGCACCCAGCTCGTCGAGCACCTCGTGCACGACCCCGGCCACCCGCTGCACCCGCGACCACGGGCAGTCCGGCATGGGGTCGAGGTCGATACGCCATTCGTCGGGTAGTTCGGTATCGAAGCGGCGCGAGTTCCAGGGATGGAACTCGACGGTCGACATCTGCACCGCCCAGATCACGTCGGCGACCTTCTCGACACAGAGTTCGTCGGCGGTGCGGCCGTAGCGCGGGAAGTACAGCTGGACAGTCGGAATCCAGTCCGGCGCACCGCCGGGCAATCGTTTCTGGTGGACCTTGCCGCCGGGCAGGCCCTTCGGGAAGCGGTGCAGCATGCACGGCCGGTCCCGTAAGGCGTTGACGATCCCGTCGCCGACGCTCAGGTAGTACTGCACCAGGTCGAGCTTGGTCGCCCCGGTCTCCGGGAAGTACACCCGATCCGGATTGGACACGCGCACCGTGTGTTCGCCGACCGGCACCTCGATCGCCGGTGCGGCTGACTTGCTGGCCACCCGTCCGACGGTAACCGGCCTTCCGGTCATCCGCGACCGGCTCGCCGCGAACCACACACCGAACTAGAACACGTTATAGTTCACCTCGCTGGGATTTCTTCACTCGGGAAGGTGGACGCAACGGTGCGGACCTGGGACTATTCGGCCGATGTGGTGGTGGTCGGATACGGCGGCGCGGGTGTCGCGGCGGCGCTGGCCGCGCGGGAGTCGGGCGCCGACGTGCTCGCCCTGGACCGCTACCTGGGCGGCGGGGCGACGGCGCTGTCCGGCGGAATCGTGTACGCGGGCGGCGGCACCTGGGTGCAGCGCGCGGCCGGGGTCGAGGACGACGTGGAGAACATGCTCGCGTATCTGCGCGCCGAGGTCGGCGACACCGTGAGCGAGCGGACACTGCGCAGGTTCTGCGAGGAGTCGCCCGCACTGATCGATTGGCTGACCGGGCACGGGGTGCCGTTCCAGCCGTCGCTGTGCCCCTTCAAGACCTCGTACCCCACCGACGACTACTACCTGTACTACTCGGGCAGCGAAAACTCCGGCGGCTTCCGGGAATTGGCGCGACCGCGGCAGCGCGGGCATCGCGCGCACGGACACGGCGTGTCCGGCAAGAAGCTGTTCGGTCCGCTCGCCCAGTCGGCGGCGAAACACGGAGTGCGCGTTCGAACCGGGACCCGGGCAACGCGACTCGTGGTCGAGGACGGCCGGGTGGTCGGCATCGAGGCGACCACGATCAGCGGCGCGCCCGCGGCGGTGCAGCGCAGGTTCGCCGCGCTGGCCCGGATCTCGGCGAAACCCGGTGTGTACCACCAGGGTTTGCGCAAGTCGGTGCAGGCGCTGCTGGCCCGCATCGAGCGGCGCTACGGGGCGCCGGTGCGCATCCAGGCGCGGTCCGGTGTCATCCTCACCACCGGTGGCTTCATCGCCAATGGCGCGATGGTCGCCGAGCACGCGCCCGACTATCCGTGGGCCGAGGGCCTGCCGCTGGGCACCGCCGGTGACGACGGCAGCGGTATCGCCATGGCCCAGGCGGCGGGCGCGGCCACCGGTCGCATGGACGCGCTGTCCACCTGGCGTTTCATCGCCCCGCCGAGTGCCTACTTCGGCTCGATCGCGGTGGATGCCAACGGGCAGCGCATGATCGACGAGTCCCGCTACGGCGCGGCGCTGGGCGCGGCCATCGCCGCCGGTCCGGGGCATCGGGCCTGGCTGCTGGTCGATGCGCGGCTGGCCGCCGAGGCGCGCAGCCAGATCGGGAAGCAGTCGGTGTGGTTCCAGCGCATGCAGGCCGAGCTACTGCTGCGGTTCGGCAGCGTGACCGGCCGGACCGTCGAGGAGGTCGCGGCCCGGGCCGGTATCGACCCGGCGGCCCTGCGCAAGACCGTGGACGCGCACAATCGCGCCATCGAGCAGCAGCTGCCCGACCCCATGGGCAAGCCCGACGACATCCGCCGCCCGTTGCACGCGGGACCCTTTGCGCTGCTGGATATCTCGTTCAAGTCCCGGCTGACCTACCCGATGCCCATGCTCACCCTGGGCGGGCTGCTAGTGGACGAGGAGACGGGCGCGGTCCGCACCGAATCCGGCGCGGCCATCCCGGGTCTGTTCGCGGCGGGCCGGGCCGCGGTCGGGGTGTGCTCGAACTCGTACGTGAGCGGCCTGTCCCTGGCCGATTGCGTCTTCTCGGGCCGCCGCGCCGGCACCCACAGCGTGGAGCTGGCGGCCACGCACTGAGCCCGGCGGCCGGCCGCGGCGTCAGTCGGTGGTGCGCGCCCCGAGTTCGAAGGTGCGCAACAGATCCGCCGCGACGCTCACCGCGATGACGGCGGGTTCCTTCCCGGTGATATCGGCCAGCCCGATCGGAGTCTTGATGCGGCCCAGGGCTTCCGGCGAATGGCCGCCCTCGGTGGTGAGCCGCTTCCGGAACCGCGCCCACTTGGCCGGGGATCCGATCAGGCCGATGGTGCCGAGGTCGTCGGCGCGCAGGGCGGCATCGCAGAGGGCGGCGTCCTCGGCGTGATCGTGGGTCATGATCAGGACGTGGGTGCCGGGCGGCAGCCGGTCGAGGACCTGCTCCGGCAGCAGCGGCGTGTGATGGGTATGGACCCGGGCGATGGCGTCGTCCAGCGGCGCGAGCCGTTCCCCGGTGAGCACCTCGGGCCGGGAGTCGATCAGGTGCAGGTCGACATCCTGACGGGCCAGGATGCGGGCCAGTTCCAGCCCGACATGACCGACCCCGAAGATGGCCACCGCCGGGCGCACCGGCAGCGGCTCGAGCAGCACGGTCACCGTGCCGCCGCAGCATTGGACGCCGTGCTGACCGACGACCTTGTCGTTGAGGGCGAATTCCATCAGCTCGGGTTCGGCGTGCGGTTTCGCGATCAGCTCGCGGGCGCGTTCGACGGCGACGGCCTCGACATTGCCGCCGCCGATCGAACCCCAGATATCGGACTGTCCCACCACCATTTTCGCGCCCGCCCGGCGCGGCGCGTGGCCGCGCACGGACGCCACCGTCACCAGGACGCCGGGTTCCCGCCGGTCGCGCAGTCGCGCGACCGCGGACACCCAGGTCAGGTCACGCACGGGCGGAAACGCTTTCCCCGGTGGCGAATTCGCGGGCCCGCCGGGCCGCGTCGAGGGCCCAGTACACCGCCTCCGGCGTGGCGGGCGCGCCCAGCTCGACGCTCACCCCGTCCGGTCCGAAGGCCGCGGCTGCCTGGCGCAGTGCCTCGCGCACCGAGAACGCCAGCATGAGCGGCGGCTCCCCCACCGCCTTGGACCCGTACACCACGCCCTCCTCGTGCGCGTGCTGCAGCAGGGTGACATTGAAGACCTCGGGCATCTCCGAGAAGCTGGGCAGCTTGTAGGTGCTCGCCGCCTGGGTGAGCAGCCGCCCGCGGCCGGGTCCGTCACCGGTGTCCCAGCGGATGTCCTCGAGCGTCAGCCAGCCCGCGCCCTGCACGAAACCGCCCTCGATCTGGCCGATGTCGATGAGTGGGGACAGGCTGTCGCCGACATCGTGGACGATGTCGACGCGGCGGATGTGGTACGCGCCGGTGAAGCCGTCCACCTCCACCTCGGCGGCGGCGGCGCCGTAGGCGAAGTACTTGAACGGCGAGCCGTGCATGGTCTTCGCGTCCCAGTGCAGGCCCTCGGTGCGGTAGAAACCGGCCGCGGACAACTGAACTCGCTGCAGATAGGCCGTCCGGCACAGCTCGTTCCACTCGACGACCTCGTCACCGGGGCCCAGGGCGCGGGCGACGCCGTCGGCGATGCGGACGTCGGAGGCATGGACTCCCAGCCGGGCCGCCGCCACCTGCAGAAGGCGCTCGCGCAGCTGCTCGCAGGCGTTCTTGATGGCCGCGCCGTTCAGGTCGGCCCCCGAACTCGCCGCGGTCGCGGAGGTGTTGGGCACCTTGTCCGTTCGCGTCGGCGCCAGCCGCACCTTGTCCAGCGGGATGCCCAGCGTGGTGGCCGCCACCTGCAACATCTTGGTATGCAGGCCCTGCCCCATCTCGGTGCCGCCGTGATTGATCAGCACCGACCCGTCCTTGTAGATCAGCACCAGCGCCCCGGCCTGGTTGAAGGCCGTCATATTGAACGAGATGCCGAACTTGACGCCGGTGACGGCCAGCCCGCGCTTCACGTGCGGATGCGTCGCGTTGAAGGCCGCGATCTCCCTTGTGCGCGTGGCGATCTCACCGCGTTCGAGCACCTGGTCCCAGGTGGCGGTGATGCGTTCGGGGTGGCGCACCTGCTGCCCGTAGGGCGTGGTCTGCCCGGCACGGTAGAAGTTGCGGCGGCGCAGTTCCATCGGATCCAGGCCGAGCAGTGGTGCGCACCGGCCCAGCAGGTCCTCCATGACGAGCATGCCCTGCGGACCGCCGAAGCCCCGGAAGGCGGTATTGGACGGCTTGTTGGTCTTGGCGATGCGACCGGTGAAGCGCGCGTTGGGAATCCAGTACAGGTTGTCGACATGGCAGAGCGCGCGGGCCAGCACCGGTTCCGAGAGGTCCAGGCTCCAGCCGCCGTCCGAGGTCAGGGTGGTGTCCAGGGCCTGAATGTGCCCGTGGTCGTCGAATCCGACCCGCCACTGCGCGTGGAATCCGTGCCGCTTGCCGGACATGGTCAGGTCCTGGGTTCGGTTGAGCCGCAACCGGACCGGACGCCCGGTGAGGGTCGCGCCGAGCGCTGCGATGGCCGCGAAGCCGTGCGGCTGCATCTCCTTTCCGCCGAATCCGCCGCCCATGCGCAGGCATTGCACGGTCACCTCGTGACTGTGCAGCCCGAGTACGTGGGCCACGATCTCCTGGGTCTCCGACGGATGCTGCGTGCTGGACTGCACGAACACCTGCCCGCCCTCGTCGACATGCGCCAGGGCGGCATGGGTTTCGAGGTAGAAGTGTTCTTGATCGGAGAAGTGGATTTCACCGGTGAACACGTGCGCCGAGGCCGCGAACCCCGATTCGAGGTCGCCGCGCCGCACCTGAGGATGCGCGCCCTGGAAGCTGCCGGCCGCCACGGCTTCCTCGATCGTGATCAGCGAGGGCAGCGGCTCCAGCTGCACCTCGACCGCCGCCGCGCCCAGCCGCGCGGCCTCCAGGGTCTCGGCCAGCACCCAGCAGACGGCGTGGCCGTGGAAGCAGACCTCGTCGGGGAACAGCGGCTCGTCGTGCTTGACGCCGGCATCGTTGATGCCCGGCACGTCCGCCGCGGTGAGCACCCGCACCACGCCCGGCACGCGCAGCGCGGGCGCGGTGTGCAGGGCCGTGATGCGCGCGTGTGCGTGCGGCACCTGCACCGGGTACGCGTGCAGCACATCCTTGGTGCGGTACACCAGGTCGTCGGTGTAGAGCGCGGCCCCGGTGACGTGCAGGGCGGCGCTCTCGTGCGGCAACGCCACACCCACCGCGGGATTCTTGGGTCGTTGCGACAGGTGGCTCATCATCACAGCACCCCCGCGAGTTCGGTGGTCTCGGCGAACAGCTTGCGCAGGCTCTCCCCGAGCATGGCGCTGCGATACCGCGCGCTGGCGCGGTGATCGTCGAGCGGAGTGCCCTGGTCCCGCAACACCTGTGCGGCGGCGATCACGGTCGATTCGGTCCAGGGCCGGCCCACGAGGGCCGCCTCGGTGTCGTAGGCGCGCACCGGGGTGGCGGCCACACCGCCCAGCCCGATGTGCGCGGTGCGGACCAGACCGTCTTCGATGTCGAGCGCGAAAGCCACGGCGACGCTGGAGATGTCGTCGAAGCGGCGCTTGGCGATCTTGTGGAAGGCGGTCACCGGCGCCAGCGGCAGTGGAATCCGGACGGACTTGATGAGCTCGTCCGGCCGCCGCACCGAGCGCCGATAGCCGGTGAAGTAGTCGGCCAGCGCGACCTCGCGCTCACCGTCGGCATCGGCCAGCACGACCGACGCCGCCAGCGCCAGCAGCACCGGCGGCGCGTCGCCGATGGGCGAGCCGGTGCCGAGGTTGCCGCCCAGGGTGGCCGCATTGCGGATGAGCCGGGAAGCGAACTGCGGGAACAACTCCGACAGCAGTGGCACCCGCCCGGCCAGGCGGCGTTCGATCTCGGTGAGGGTGAGCGCGGCGCCCAGCTCGATCCGGTCCGCGCCGATGGTCAGCTCACGCAGTTCGGGCAGCTGATCGACGGCCAGCGTGTATTCCGCCCGCCGGCCGCGGAGGTTCACCTCGACGCCCACGTCGGTGCTGCCCGCCACCACCGTGGCGTCCGGGTGCTCGCGCAGCAGCCGGAGTGCGTCGGCGAGGGTCGCGGGCCGGACGAAACGCTGCCCACCGGAACTGAAGTCGGTCGCCACCGGTTCCGGCGGGTCGGAGGCCAGCCGCCGGGCCAGTTCGTCATCGGCCTCGGGCTCGCCCACCGCGAAGGCGGCATCGCGGATGGGGCGGTAGCCGGTGCACCGGCACAGATTGCCGCTGAGCGCGTGCAGATCGAAGCCATTGGGCCCGGTCTCGGCATGCGCGCAGTCGGGTGCGATCTCGTCGAGCGCCCGCCGATCCGGCCGGTAGTACTCCGCGGCCATGCTGCACACGAATCCCGGTGTGCAGTAACCGCATTGCGATCCGCCGCGCACCGCCATCTCACGCTGCACCGGATGCAGCCGCGCGGGGCCGCCCAGGCCCTCGGCGGTGACGATCTCCTGTCCGTCCAGCGCGACGGCGGGCACCAGGCAGGCATTGATCGCCACCCATTCGGTCGGCTCGGCCACTCCCGGCCGGGCCACCAGCACCGAACACGCGCCGCATTCGCCTTCCGCGCAACCCTCCTTGCACCCCGTGAGACCGAGCTCCCGGAGAAAGTCCAGCAGAGAAGTATGCGGCGCGGCGGGAGAAATCGTCGTGGTCTTCCCGTTCACCGTCATGAAAATTGCCATTGCAGGCTGCCTTCTACATCGAGTGCACTATCCAGTGTTCGCGGATTAATTCCGCTCGTCGAGAAAGCCGTGCCTCAGCAGCCGTGCGCCACCCGGCCTGGCACCCACACCGTCCGGTGGGCGAGGCGACGCAGGTCGGAATTGGTGGACATCCGGTCGCCTCCTGCCTGTGACCACGGGTTACGAGGCCCCGAACCTACGTCGCGGCACGATATTCGGTCAACACGAGGGGCCGCGCGCCGCGGGATTCTGTAGGAAAATACGAAGGTGGCCGGGAGGCGCGCCGAGCCGGCTGGACAATCGAACAATCTGCTGCGGGACAGGTATTTCCTGCGCCATCATTCGGGTCGTGGTCGCGGCCTGTTCGGGCCGTTGTTCACGCGTTCCAGGAGGCATCATGCAAATGCGCTTTTCGCGCCCCTCCCGTAAACCCGATATCGGCGTCGCCCGGCCCCGGCATCCGGTCGACGAAATCCCGCCGCCCCCACGATTGGCGCTGCTGGGCCTGCAGCACCTGGCGATCATGTACGCGGGCGCGGTCGCGGTACCGCTGCTCGTCGGCGGGGCGCTGAAACTGCCGGCCCACACCATCGGCCTGCTGGTCAATGCCGATCTGCTGGTCTCCGGCATCGTCACCATCATCCAGTCGGTCGGCATCGGCCGGATTCTCGGTGTGCGGCTGCCGGTGGTCGCGGGCGCGACCTTCACCGTGGTCTCACCCATGATCCTGATCGCGCAGCAGTTCGGCGGCGGCGAGGCCGGGCTGCCCACCGTCTACGGCGCGATCCTGGTGTCGGGCGTGTTCGGTCTGATCATCGCCCGCTTCTTCGCCAAGGTGGTGCGGTTCTTCCCGCCGCTGGTGTCGGGCTGCGTGATCTGTGTGATCGGGCTGTCGCTGATCGGCGCCGACGCCGGGCTGATCGCCGGCGACGACCCGAAAGCGGCCGACTACGGCCAGATTTCGCATATCGCGCTGGCCGGGCTGGTGATCGCGCTGATCGTGGTGATCCACCGGTTCGCCCGCGGGCTGATCGCCCAGCTGGCCGTGTTGATCAGTGTCGTGATCGGCACGCTGGTGGCGGTGCCCATGCATCTGGTCGACATGTCGGCGGTCGGGTCCTCGGGCTGGTTCGCGATCTCGCGGCCGTTCGTCTTCGGCGCCCCCGAGTTCCATCTCGGCGCGATCATCTCCATGTGCGTGGTCATGCTGGTGACCTTCACCGAGTCCACCGCCGATATGGTCGCCGTCGCCGAAATGGTCGACAAGCAGCTCGAGCCCGCGGACCTGGGACG
Organism: Nocardia sp. NPDC059228; assembly: GCF_042754245.1. Taxonomy (NCBI): domain Bacteria; kingdom Bacillati; phylum Actinomycetota; class Actinomycetes; order Mycobacteriales; family Nocardiaceae; genus Nocardia; species Nocardia sp. NPDC059228. The sequence continues at coordinate 52,290 of NZ_JBHZAL010000009.1, forward strand.
CGGCCTGGCCGCCGACGGACTCTCCGCGGTGCTGGCCGGATTCATGAACTCCTTCCCCGACACCGCCTTCGCCGAGAATGTCGGCCTGGTCGGGCTGACCGGCGTGCGCAGTCGCTGGGTGGTCGCGGCCTGCGGCGGCATGCTGGTGGCGCTGGGGCTGGTGCCCAAGGTCGGCAGTGTGGTCGCGGCACTGCCGGGTCCGGTGATCGGCGGCGCGGCCACGGTCATGTTCGCCATGGTCACCGCGGTCGGGCTGCGGGTGCTGCACAAGGTCCAGTTCGAGGGCACCAGCAATATGCTGATCATCGCGGTCACGTTGTCGGTGGCACTGCTGCCGGCGGTGGCCCCGAACATCTACACCAAGTTCCCGGCCGACTTCCAGATGATCGCGGGCAGCCCGATCACCTCGGCCGTGATCGTGGTCTTCGTGCTCAATCTGGTCTTCAACCACTGGGGTGCGAGCAAAACCGGCACACCGGTGAACGAGGCGCACTGACCCATCACACCGGTTCCACTGCACCGCTGGGCAACTCGGCTTCCACCGGGTCCGCCCGGCGGGCATAGCGCTGGGCCAGAGCCGCGCAGGTGAAGAGCTGGATCTGGTGGAAGATCATGAGCGGCAACACGATCAGGCCGACCGGATGCCCGGCGAAGAGCACCGAGGCCATGGGCAGGCCGGTGGCGAGGCTCTTCTTGGAGCCGCAGAAGGTCAGCACGATGCGGTCCGCGCGGGAGAAGCCGAGTAGCCGGCCACCCAGCGTGGTGAGGGCCAGCACCGTGGCCAGCAGGGCCGCGCAGACCAGCACCGTGGACACCAGTACCCGGGCCGACAGATCGTGCCAGATGCCCGCTGTCACACCGGCACTGAACGCCGCGTAGACGACCAGGTAGACCGAGCCGCGATCCACCGTCTTGGTGGCGGCCGGATGGCCGAGCACCCAGCCCAGGCGGGGGCGCAGCAACTGCCCGGCCAGGAACGGCAGCAGCAGCTGGACCACGATGGCGAGCACTGCCGACGGTGAAACATGCACGCCCGCCGTGGTTTTCATGCAGGCCATCACGAGCAGCGGGGTCGCGAAGACGCCGATCAGATTCGACAGCGAGGCGCTCACCACCGCGCCCGCCACATTGCCGCGGGCCATCGAGGTGAAGGCGATGGAGGACTGCACCGTCGAGGGCACCAGGCACAGGAACAGCACACCGGTGTACAGGTCCGGGGTGAGCACGCTCGGCACCAGCACCCGCAGGGCCAGGCCGAGCAACGGGAAGATCACGAAAGTGGCTGCCAGCACTCCGGAGTGGAGTCGCCAGTGCCGCAGTCCGGCCAGGGCCTCCCGGGGTTCCAGGCGGGCGCCGTAGAGCAGGAACAGCACCGCGATGGCGATCTTGGTGGCCCAGTCCAGCACCTCGGCCGCGTCGCCGCGCGCGGGCAGCAGGGCGGCCAGCGCCACGGTGGCGAGGATGCCCAGCATGAAGGAATCGATGCGGAGTTTGGCGAGGAGCTGCACGTTTCGACGGTAGGAGCGCGGATGCTGATCGCGATAGTCGTTCGATCCGATATCTCTCATCGGGATACGTGATAATTACCTGTATGTTCGAACCCGAGCTGCTACGCACCTTCCTGGCCGTGGAGCGGGCCGGCGGCTTCACCGCCGCGGGCCGTCAGCTGGGCCTGCGCCAGTCCACCGTGAGCGGCCATATCGCCCGGCTGGAACAGGCCGCCGGGCGGGAGCTGTTCCGCCGCGACACCCGCAATCTGGCGCTCACCGCCGATGGCGCGGCCATGATCGGCTTCGCCCGCGCCATCCTCGACGCGCAGGCCCAGGCCCAGGCCTACTTCTCCGGTTCCGCCCTCACCGGCCTGGTCCGGCTGGGCGCGTCCGACGATGTGATGGCCCGGGCGCTTCCCGACATCCTGGTGGAGTTCCAGCGCACCCATCCGGGCGTGGATCTCGAGCTCACCGTCGGCCTGAGCGAGACCCTCAAATCCCGCATGGCCGCAGGCGAACTCGACCTGGTCTTCGGCAAGCGGCTGCCGGGCGAGCGGCACGGCACGCTGCTGTGGCGGGACCGGCTGGTGTGGGCGGGGCGTTCGGCCACAACGGAATTCGAGGACCCTGTGCCCTTGATCACCTATCCGGAGCCGAGCCTGACCCGGCAGCAGGCGTTGCGCGCGCTCGAGCACGCGGGCCGCACCTGCCGGGTCGTGTGTGTCAGCGACAGCCTGCTCGGCCTGCGGGCGGCGGCCCTGGCCGGGCTCGGGGTGATCGCGCACGCGGCGGGTGTGCTGCCCGACGGGCTGGTCCCGCTCACCGACCCCCGGCTCCCCGAATTGGGGGAGCTGGATTTCGTTCTCACGCACCGCCGCACCCGGCTGGCGGATCCGGAGCAGGCGCTGGCCGACGCCATCATCGCCAATGCGCGCCGCCTATCACTCCAGACCACGCGGTCGGGCATGTGACCGCACCGTCCGCTGCGGACGGTAGGGTGCTGAGAATCCGAATTCGCGCTACGCAGAGCGCGGATCGGCCGGCCGCTGGCCGGGAGCGTCAAGGCGGGTGGGCTGAAGCGTTCGTGTTCAGCATTTCTCGAGCCCGGCAGTGTGTATCGCACATCCGAGGTGGGTTTGGTGTTGATCGGTGCAAGGACGAACGACGGTGCTGTCATTGCGGATTCCGGTGGGCCACCACCGGCGTGGCGCAGGACGACGCTGATCGTGCTGGCCTTCGGTGCGGTGCTATCGCTGGTGCTGATCTTCACGACCGTGGATCCGTGGCTGGACCAGGTGGGTTTTCTGGCCGGCGGCTTCGACGTCCACGTGTACCGGGACGGCGCGTGGAAGATCTACCACGACCATCCGCTCTACACCGAGACGACGCATCGCGGCCTGTCCTACACCTACACGCCGTTCTCCACGCTGATGTTCCTGCCGATCCTGATGGTGCCGTGGGGCTACGTCACGAATTCCTGGCTGGCACTGAACATTTGCGTGCTCTACGGCTGTGTCCTGTTGTGCTGGCGCGTACTCGGCCACCGCCTCACCTGGCGGCTCGCCGGGATCAGCGCCCTGCTGGCGGCGACGGCCATGTTCCTGGAGCCGGTGCGCACCACGCTGTATTACGGCCAGATCAATCTCGTCCTGATGGCGCTGATCCTCTGGGACTTCTCGCGCCCGGAGGGCAGCCGGTTGCGCGGCGTGGGCACCGGGCTGGCCGCGGGCATCAAACTGGTGCCGCTGTATTTCGTGGCGCAATTCCTGGTGCTGCGGCAGTGGCGGGCGGCCGTGGTGGCCGCGACCAGCTTCGTCATGACGATCCTGGTCGCCGGCGCCGTCCTCCCGTCCGATTCGAAGCAGTACTGGACCAGGACGTTCTTCCAGTCGGATCGCATCGCCCCCGATACCCAGCCGGCCAATCAGTCGCTGCGGGGCACGGTCGCCCATCTCACGGGCCATCAGGTGCCGCAGTGGCTGTGGCTGCTGATCGCCGTCCCGGTCGCGGTCGGCGGCCTGCTGCTCGCGGCGGCGCTCTACAGCCGCGGCGAGAGACTGCTCACCGTCACCACCGCGGGCCTGACCTCGTGCGCGGTCTCCCCGTTCTCCTGGAACCACCACTGGGTCTGGTTCCTGCCGCTGTTCGTCTACCTGATCAACCGTGCCGCGTCGGAACCGCGTTGGTGGTCGGCGGCCGGGTTCCTCTACCTGACCACCGGCGCCTGGGCCTACCACTGGACCGATCGCTGGGTGGTGGTCGGCTGGTTCCTGTTCCCGCCGTCCTGGCCGATCTCGCAGATCCTGCTGAACTGCTATGTCATCGTCTACATGGTCATCCTGGGCGGCCTGATCGCCTGCCTCCGGCGCTCCCCCGACCGCGGATAGGCAACCGACCGGTCGGCTATTTGACCGCATCCGTTATGGAAGAGTTGCCGAGGGTATATCCGAATCAGGCCGGGGATGGGAATCCCTCTCGCGCATACCTTTCGCGAGCGATGACCGAGGAGGACGCCATGAAGGAGCCGGTGTGCATCGATTGCTGGCGGCGTGACAACCTCACCTTCGCCCAGCGGCTGGACCCCGCCTTCATCAAGCCGGGGCCGAAGTACCGGTGCGCCATGCACCGGGCACAGTGCGAGGCGGACGGCATAGGACCGGACCACACGGAGCGCACCGACCGCGCCGCCTGACGAACCCGGACGCGGGGCGTGTCACGGCGTCTCGATGACGAGACCCGTTCGCGCGCTCCGCTTCTCACCCCACTCGTAGAGCGCGGTCAACACCGGGACCAGACTCCACCCCTCGTCGGTGAGGTCGTACTCCACCTGCGGCGGGACGGCGGGAAATACCGTGCGCCGCACCAGCCCATCGGACTCCAGTTCCCGCAACTGCTGAACCAGCATCTTCTCGCTGGTGTCCGGCATGAGCCGCCGCAACTCCCCATACCGCCGCACCCCCTCCTTGAGGTGCGCCAGAATGACCGCCTTCCATTTGCCCCCGATCAGATCGACGGTCACCTCGACCGGGCAGTGGTAGCGCTTCGCCGGCATCTCGCCTCCGGTACTTACCGAAAAGTGCGTTCTTGTAACACTGTAATCATGGGACTTTCATGAATTCCCATGAAGGTCATTACATTCGATCGATTCAAGCCCGGCGTCACGCTGGAGACCATCACCCCGTATCTGCCCGAGGAGGTCGCCAATGTGTGGCGGCTGTGGAAGGCGGGCATCGTGCGGGAGAACTATGCCCGCGCCGACGAGCCGGGGGTGGTCATCGTGTTCGAGGTCGACAGTGTCGAGGAGGCGCAGCGCTACGTGAACGACTTCCCGCTCACCAAGAAGGGGTTCCTGGAGTGGACGTATGTGCCGGTCACGGCGCCGCTGCCGATCGAGGCGCTGATGGACGCCTCGGTGGATGTCGCGGAACCCTACGACCGCACCCGGTGAGGCCGTCATGCGACAAGCCTACGGCCTGACCATTCCGCAGACCGTCGAGGACGTCTGCCACCCGGAACGCATGGCGCTGCTGATCTACGACATGCAGGTCGGCATCGTAGGGCAGCTGCCCGACGGCGAGAGCATCGTGAAATCCTGCGTGCGGTTGCGGGATGCGGCGCGGGCGAACGGTTTCCGCGTCTTCTACACCCGCCACATGTCGATCCCTCCGGCGGCGGCGGGGATTTCACAGCTGCGCACCGCCATGGAGTGGCAGCACGTGGACGATCCGGCCGAAGTGCGGGCCGCTTTCGCGCAGGGCTCGCCGCAGTACCAGTTGGTGCCCGAGCTGTCCCCGGGTCCCGACGAGGTCGTCTTCGACAAGATCACCATGTCCGCCTTCGCCGCGACGCCGCTCGATATCGCCCTGCGGGACTTGGGAATCGGCGCGTTCGCGGTGGCGGGCATCGCCCTGGAGGTCGGCATCGAACCCACGGTGCGGCACGCCACCGACCTCGGCTACCTGCCCATCGTGGTGACCGACGCCTGCGGTGCGGGCCACGCCGAGGCGGCCGAACGCTCGCTGGCCGGACTGGCCTTCGCGGGCGGTTCCCGCACCACCGGCACCGATGCCCTCGGCGCGCTCATGAATCGCCGCTAGCGGGCAGAATCTCGGTGTAGGACAACGGGATCGCGGCCGGTCCGCGCAGCGTGACATGTTCCCGATACGGCGGACTGTCGCAGTCGAGCCGGGGTTCGCGCACCCGCCGCGCGAATCGGGTCACGGCGATATCGGCCTCCAGCCGGGCCAGCGGTGCGCCCAGGCAGAAGTGCTGGCCGAGACCGAAGGCGAGGTGCCGGTTCTCGCGGGCCGGATCGAAACGGCCGGGCTCCGCGAAGACCTCCGGATCGCGGTTGGCGGCGGCGAGCAGCATGATGATCATGTCTCCCGCCGCGATCTCGATGCCCGGCAAGGTAATCGGGTCGCGGGCGATGCGCGGAACCAGTTGTACCGGCGGGTCGTAGCGCAGGGTCTCCTCGATCACCGGACCCGCGAGCGATCCGGCGGTACGCAGATTCGCCAGGTGATGACGGTGATCGAGCAGTGCCAGAGTGGCATTGGCGATCAGGTTCACCGTGGTCTCGTGCCCGGCGATCAGCAGCAGCCCGCAGGTCGCGATGAGCTCCTCGTGGGACAGCGCGTCCCCGGACTCCTCGGCGGCGATGAGCGCGGTCAGCAGGTCCTCCCCGGGCCGCCGGCGTCGCTCGCGCGCCAATTGTTCGAAGTAGGAGTGCAATTCGTTGTTGGCCCGCACCAGCTCGACCGGGTCGGGGCGGCCGGAGGTGGCGGTCCCCGACACCGGGTCGAGGGTGCGGGCCAGCATGGACGACCACTCCCGCAGGCGCGGTTCGTCCTCGATCGGCACCCCGAGCAGTTCGCAGATCACCGTGATCGGCAGCGGATACGCGAGATCCGCCACCATATCCAGCCGCCCATGCTCCGCGGCCCGATCGAGAGCGGCGTCCGCGATCGCGGTGATCCGCGGCGCCATCCCCCGCACCACCGCCGGCGTGAACGCCCTGGCCACCAGCCGCCGCAATCGCGTGTGATCGGGCGCGTCCCGGAACAGGAACGACATCGTTCCCGCCAATTCCGCGCCCCGCTCCCCCGCGAGATCGTAGGTCGGCGTCGGCCCCAGCGGCAGCGACGCATGCCGCCGTTCCACCACCGCCCCCGGATGCCGCAGCACCGCCGCGCAATCCGGATACGACGTCAGCACCACCACCGGCCCGCCCCCGAGCCGCACCGGCCCGTGCTCGCGCATGCGGTCGTACAGCGGATAGGGATCGGCCCGATTCGCCGGATCCAGCAACCCGGCGAAGAACCCGGGAGCGGACGGGGAGTGCGCAGTGGTCATGGATACCGCCTAGAGGTCCGCCGAGCCGACAAAGCTACAGTCACTGTAGCTACACTGACTGTAGTATTTGCGCGACAGATCCAGATGTCAAGGCAGCTCCGAAGCAGAGAGGTGAATCGTGACCGAGCGCCGAAACCGCGCCTACGCACCTCGGATGGCACCCGAGCAGCGACGGGAGCAACTCCTCGACGCGGTGCTTCGGGTCATTGTCGAGGAGGGCATTCACCGGGTGTCCATCGACTCCGTGGCCCGGGTGGCCGGGGTCAGCCGGCCGGTCATCTACGGCCTGTTCGAGGATTCGGACGCACTGCTGCGCGCCTCACTGGACCGCGAGGAGACCGCGGCGCTCGCGGAGCTGGCGACCGCGGTGCCGCTGGCCTCCGCCGGGGATCCGGGCCGCGCCGCCACCGAGAGCCTCGAACGCTTCCTCACCGCGGTGCAGGCCGCGCCGGATCGGTGGCGGGCGGTCTTCCAGCTCGTCGATTCGAGCACTCCAACATTCCGGCGCCGGTTGGAGCGCGGGCGGCAGGCGTTCATCGCGGCGCTGGAAACCTTCGTGCGCGAGGCGGTTCCGGCCCAGCGACGAGCGGCGGTGGATGTGGAGCTCACCGCGCGCACCCTGTTCGCGCTGTTCTGGGAGGCGGGGCGGCTGGTGCTGGCCGCGCCCGAAGCCTTTCCGCCGCAGCGTATCCGCGATTTCGCCGCGAATCTGATCCCGGCGCTTCCCGCCTTCCAGCGGCCGGGCGACTGAGCGCGAAAACATCTCGGGGAATCCCCGGATGGCCATTGATTCGGACATTCGGGACACTGGTGGCTGTGAATCTCCTATTGCCCGAACAGGTCCGCGCCGCCGGTGAGGGGCCGCGGTGACGGCACTCGCCCGCGGGGAGAATCGGCCCGCGCCCGCCGACCGGATGACGGTCACCGTGACCTGCTCCGCCGCAGTCGATGTGTCCGCGCTGCTCCTGGGCGCGAATGGGCGGGTGCGGTCGGACGGGGACTTCATCTTCTTCAACCAACCGGTCGGTCCCGGCGTGGTCTACCGGCACGGCCGCGGGGCCGGGGACATGGTGGACGTCCAGACCTCCGCCCTGCCCGCCGACGTGGATCGAGTCGCCATCACCGCCAGCCTCGACGGCAGCGGGCCCGCCACCTTCGCCGCCGCCGGGACACTCACCGCCGCCATCGGATCTCCCGCGGGCACACTGACTTTCCCGATGAGCGGACTGACCAGCGAGGCAGCCGTCGTCTGCGTGGAGATCTACCGCCGCGGCGACGCCTGGAAGGTGCGCGCGGTCGGCCAGGGCTACGACAACGGCCTGGCCGGACTGGCCGAAGCCTTCGGCGTGTCCATCGACGACGACCCCGAGCCGCCGGTGCAGGCCCCGCCCGCCCCTGCGCTTCCGGCGCAGGCCCTCCCGCCGCAACCGGCCGCGCCACCCCAGCAGCCGCAACCCGCGCAATACCTGCCGACACAACCCAATCCCGCAGCGCAGCCGATGCCGTTGCCGCCGCCCACCCTGCCGGCCCAGCAATTCCAGCCGCCGGCCGCGTCGCAGCAGATGCCCACGGCCCCGGAGTCTTTCGCGCCGCCGCCCTATCCGCCCGCGGCCCCCGTCCCGAATCATTCCGCGCCACAAGGAGTTCCGTCCGTGCAGAGCGAGCTGTTCCACCCGAATCATGCCGAGGTCAGCGGTTACGGCATTCAGAAGCAGGGCGGCAAGATGATCCGGGTGGCCGTCGACGGGGAGACCCTGGCACGGGCCGGATCGATGGTCGCCTATCAGGGCGAGCTGCACTTCAAGGCGCTCGGGTCGGGTGGGATCGGGCGGGCGATCCAGCAGCGGCTCACCGGTGAGGGCGTGCCGCTCATGCAGGTGTCCGGGCGCGGGGATCTGTTCCTGGCCAATGCCGCCTCCGATGTGCACATCGTGGACCTGGACGGCACCGACGGCCTGACCATCAATGGCGCGAACGTGCTGGCCTTCGACTCCACGCTGTCCTACAACATCCAAAGGGTCCAGGGCGCGGCAGGTTACGCCAGCAATGCGGGCTTCTTCAACTGCGTCTTCACCGGTCGCGGCCGGATCGCCATCACCACCCACGGCTCCCCCGTGGTGCTGAATGTCGACCAGCCGACCTACGCCGATCCGCAGGCCGCGGTGGCCTGGTCGTCGAGCCTGCAGACCGGCATCAAGCGCAATGACTCCTTCGGTTTCAGCCGTCTGATCGGCCGCAGCACCGGTGAGGGCCTGACCCTGTCGTTCTCGGGCCGCGGCTTCGTCATCGTGCAGCCCTCCGAGCTGCCGCCGGGCGGTTTCATCGGCGGCACCGGCGGTGGTCAGGAGGCCGGGCAGTCGGGCGGCATGTTCGGCGGGCTGCTCGGCTGACCTCGCCGTTCGTGGGTCAGACTGTGGCTCAGCGCTCGACGGCGGCTGTTAGGTTCGATGTGCACGTCTCGTTCCGATGGAGGGGTTTTGCGCACAGTCACCCGAATCCTGCTGATGCTGGTCACGCTGGTCTCCGCGCTGGCCATGCTGCCTTCCCAGGCCATGGCCATCCCTGCCGACCCGGCGCTCGACGAGGCCACCTCGCAGCAGCTGGACGAGCTGCTCGCCGTGCGCAACTCGACCACGGGCACCCGGACCGACGCCATCGCCCAGCTCTCCAGCCACTTCCTCGGCACCCCCTACGGCGCGAACATGCTCATCGGCTCCGCCACCCAGCCCGAGCAGCTGGTCATCGACTTCCGCCGCGTCGACTGCTTCACCTACCTCGACTACGTGGAGGCCCTGAGCCGCTCCACCACCCGCGCCGACTTCATCCAGAACCTGGTGGCCACCCGCTACGCCGAAGGCCAGGTCGAATTCACCCGCCGCAAGCACTTCTTCACCGACTGGGCCACCGTCAACCGCATCGCCGCCACCGACATCACCCCCACCCTCACCCCTGCCGCGATCACCGTCACCAAACACCTCAACGCGAAAGCCGATGGCGGCAACTATCTTCCGGGCATCCCCGTGGTGGACCGCGACATCACCTACATCCCCAGCCGCTCCTTCGACAACGCCGTCATCACCGCCCTCCACACCGGCGACTACCTCGGCGCCTACACCCCCGACGCCGGCCTCGACGTCTCCCACGTGGGCATCTTCATCAGCACCCCGAACGGCCCGATGTTCCGCAACGCGTCCTCCCTGACCGCCAACAACCAGGTCGTCGACACCCCCCTGACCCAGTACCTCACCACGGCGCCGGGCCTGGTCGTACTGCGCCCGAACTGATTCGGCCGCGCTCAGACCAGGTGGACCTCGACGCCCGCTTCGCGGATGGGGGTGAGGGCGGCGGGGTCGGCTTCGCGGTCGATGACCAGGACGTGGATGGCGTCGATGGGGCAGATGCGGGCGAGAGCGGTGCGGTTCAGTTTGTCGGCGGTGGCGACCGCGATGACGCGGTGAGCGCGGCGGACCATTTCGGCATTGATGCCGGCCTCGTCGAGGTGGCGGCATTGGGCGCCGCCCTCGGCGGAGATCGCGCCGACGCCGAGAATCACGGTGTCCAGGCGTAATTCGGCCAGCGCCAGGGCGGCCAGGGGGCCGTGGAGTTCGTAGGATTCACGGCGGGCCAGGCCGCCGAGGCAGATGGTGCGCAGGTGGGGGCGCAGGACCAGTTCGGCGGCGATATTGAGGGCGTTGGTGACGATGGTGAGTTCGTGGTCGGTGGAGGTGGGGAGGTCGGGGCGAGCGGCCAGGGCGCGGGCCACGGCCGTGGTGGTGGTGCCGCCGTTGAGGGCGACCACTTCGGCCGGATCGATCAGGGCCGCAGCGTGTTCGGCGACGCGCTGTTTGGGCTCGTCGGCGCTGCCGCGGTAGCGGGCGGGGAGATCGTAGGCGACGGCGGTGGCGACGATGCCGCCATGGGTGCGGGTGGCCAGGCCCTGGTCTGCGAGGGCGGTGAAGTCGCGCCGGATGGTGGCGGGGGAAGCGCCGAGGCGGGCGGCGGCCTCTTCGACCGAGAGGCGGCCGGCGTCGGCGAGCAGTTCCAGCAGGCGATTCCAGCGCCGGGAACGGTCTGCGGGAGCGGTCATTTGACGCTGCCGGCGGTGAGGCCGGCGACCAGGCGCTTCTCGATGAGCGCGAACAGAATCACGACGGGCACGATGCCGACGGTAGAGATGGCGAACACGTATTGCCAAGCCACGTCGTACTGCCCGACGAACTTGGTGAGCGCCACCGACAGTGGCTGATTCTCCGGCGTGGTGAGAATGACCAGGCTGGCGGCGAATTCGTTCCAGCACGAGACGAAGGCGAACACGGTGGCGGTGACGATGCCGGGCCACACCAGCGGCAGGCTCACCCGGGTCAGGATCTGCCAGCGGTTCAGCCCGTCCAGCTGGGCGGCCTCCTCCACCTCGACCGGCACCCCGGCGAAGAAGCTGTGCAGGATCCACACCGCGAACGACAGATTGAACGCCCCGTTCACCAGGATCATGGCCAGCCAGGTGTCGTTGATGCCGAGGGTGAAGAACTCGCGGAGCAGGCCGGTCACCAGCACGGTCGGCTGCAGCATCTGGGTGACCAGGACCAGACCCAGGAACAGCGTCTTGCCCGGAAACCGCCGCCGCGCGGTGTAATACGCGGCCGGAATGGCCACCACCAGCACCAGCAGCGTCCCGAACACCGAGATCACCAGGGTGCTCACCAGATTGAACGGCAGCGGCGTCTCCGGCGTGTGCCACATGGTGGCGTAGTTGTCCGGCCGCCACTGCCGCGGCAGGTAGGTCGGCGGGATCCGCAGGATCTCCGAACGCGGCTTCAGCGACCCGAGCACCATCACCAGATACGGCAGCAGGAACACCGCCGCCAGCACCGCGCCGACAGCCGTGAGACCCCACCGCCGCCGGGTCATCGCGACTCCTCGCCGGCGGGCCGGATCAGCTTCACATAGATCGCGATGATCACCAGGATCAGCACGAAGTTCAGCACGCTCATCGCGGCCGCCGTCGCGACCTGCTGATTCTGCCGAATCAGCTTGAAGGTCAACGTGGTCGTGGTGTCCGCCGAGAAGCCCGCGATGCTGCCGGTCAGCACCTGCAGGATCGGCAGCGAGTTGAACGAGTTGATGATGTTGATGACCGTCGCCACCGCCATGGCCGGACGCAGTTGCGGCAGTGTCAGATACAGGTATCGCTGCCGGGAGCTCGCCCCATCGACCCGCCCCGCCTCATCGATATCGGCCGGAATCGATTGCAGCCCAGCCAGAATCGTGTAGGTAGTGAACGGCACGGACACGAACACCGCCACACCGATGGCCACCAGGAACGCCGGCCCCGGCTCCTTGGTGAATCCGAAACCCCGGTCCAGCACCCCGATATCGACCAGGAACCGGTTGGCGATCCCCACATCCGGATCCAGCATGTAGTCGAAGATGGTGGTCGTCATGACCACCGACGCCGCCCACGGCACCAGGATGGCCAGCCGCACCGCCGTCCGCCCCGGGAAGTCCTTGTTCAGGAACTGTGCCAGCCCGGCCGAGAGCACCAGCGTGATCACCACGACCGCTACCACCCACACCACGGTGTGCGCCAGGATCGCGGGCAGCTCGTCGATGGCGAACAGCCTGCGGAAGTTGGCGAATCCGGCCGGGCCGCGGTCGGTCCCGTAGGCGCTCAGGTCGCGGGTCGAAGTCCAGATCATGTACCCGGCCGGGTACGCCACCACCGCCGCGATCAGGACCAGCACAGGGCCGATCCACGGCAACGCGCGCAGCGTGGCCGTGGATCGATGGGAGGCGACGCCCCTCAACTCGCCGCCTGCTGAATCTTCTGCAGCACCGAGGCCGGGTCGCTGCCCTGCGCGATCGTGCCCATCTGCTGCCGGATGGCGCCCTGTGCGGCACCCCATTTCGGGTTGTTGCTCGGATAGAACTTGGCGACCGGGAGGGTGGCGGCGAACGCCTTGGTGACGGGATCGTCGGTGAGCGCGGCCGCACCGCTGGTGGTGATGGGGATGAAGTGCTCGCCGCTGACGAACTTGGCGTAGACGGCCGCGGAGTAGAAGTAGCTGAGGAACTTCTTGATGGCCGCGGCCTTGGTGCCGTCCTTCTTGAAGGCCATCAGGTGGTCGGCCACACCGAGGGTGGACGGGTCGCCGGTCTTGGTCGGCGAGGGCGCGGTGGCGTACTTCAGGCTCGGATTCTTGGCGGCGATCTGGCTGATGGTCGGCGGCAGCCCCTCGATCATGCCGATCTTGCCCTGGATGAACGCGTTGATGACGTCGAGCCGGTTGGTGGCGCCCGGATTCGGTTCGGTCGCACCGGCGTCCGCGATGGCCTTCATGGCCCGCACGCCCTCGAGGTTCTGCGGGGTGTCGACGGTGACCTTGTCACCGTCGGACCAGGTGCCGCCCGCGCCGAAGGTCCAGATGGAGGTCTCGCCCTGGGCTTCCTCGCTGCCCAGCGGCAGCCCGTACCCGGAGACGCCGCCGAGCGCCTGGATCTTCTTGGCGTCGTCGGTGAGCTCCGTCCACGTCCGGGGCGGTACGCCGATGCCCGCCTTGGCGAACAGCTCGGTGTTGTAGAACAGCGTGCGGGTGGAGGCGAAAAGCGGTAGCGCCCATTGGGTTCCGTCGATGGACGCGTTCTTCGCGAAGCCGGGCTGGATGTCGGCGATCACCGCCGGGTCGGCGATATCGGTGGCCGGGTACAGCTGGCCGTCGGTGGCATAGGTCGAGTAGGCGTCGATGTTCAGGATGTCGGGCGTGGTGCCCTTGGACTGCAGTTTGGTGCGGACCACGTCATTGATCGAATCCCAGGACTCCATCGAGAGTTTGACCTTGACGTCCGGATTGGCCTGCTGGAAATCCGCGATGATGGCGTCCCACTCGGCCTTGGTCCCGTCGCTGTAGGTCGGCGCGAGGAAGGTGAGCGTATTGGGGTCCGAGTCGTCGGATTTGCTCCCGCCGAAACCGCAGGAGGACACCGTCAGCACCAGGCCGGTCAGCAGCGCCACCGAGGAAAGTGCGCCGCGCAGTGGACGTTTCACGACAAGGGCTCCTCAATCTGCACACCCTGCGACTCGAATCGCGGATGATGAATGAAGCGAACGATTCGGTATGTCCGAATCTAACGCGAAGTCTGCTCGAATGTGATCGTTTGACCGGGAAAATTGACAGGAACAATCACTAGGTTGATCCTGGGTACGTGCTGCCCGAGGCAAATCGAATCTCCATCCCCGCAAGCCATCTGGCCGCCGGATCCCATCTCGCCCGCGAAGTGGCCACCCAGCCCGACGACTGGGCCCGCGCCGCGGCCACCGCCGTCGCGCACCGCCACCTGCTGCCCGTTTCGGGCGAACGGGTGGCCGTACTCGGCTGCGGCACCTCGCTGTTCATGGCCCGCGCCTTCGCGGCACTGCGCGAATCCGCCGGGCAGGGGCTCACCGACGCTTGGCCGGCGGGCGATCCGCGGCTGCGCGATCTCGCGGGGATCGGCCGCGGCTACGACCGCTATCTGGTGATCTGCCGCTCCGGCACCACCACGGAGGTGCTGGACGCCATCTCCGTACTGCCCGAGGAGATTCCGCGCACGGTCATCAGCTCCAGCCCCGCCACGCCGGTGCTGGAGCTGGCCGACCCCATCCTCATCGACGAGGTGGACGAGCGGTCGGTGGTCCAAACCCGGTTCGCCACAACGACGCTGGCGCTGCTGCGCTGGCACCTCGGTGAGGATCTGCGCCCAGTGATCGAGCAGGCCCGGGCCGTGCTGGCCGACCACGACCCCGATGCGCTGAACGTTATCCGCCATGCCGAGCAGATCACTTTCGTGGGAATGGATTTCGCCGCCGCGCTCGCCGACGAGGCCGCGCTCAAGCTGCGCGAATCCTGCCGCTCCTGGACCGAGTCCTATCTGTCCACCGAATACCGGCACGGCCCCATCAGCATCGCCGGACCCGGCCGCGCGGTGTGGGCGCTGGGCCCGCAGCCGCCCGGGCTCACGGACGACGTCCGCGCCACCGGAGCGCATGTCGAGCAGCACGACATCGACCCCATGGCCGAGCTGGTGCGAGTGCACCGGCTGTGCCTGCTGCGGGCCGCCGACCTGGGTTTGGACGCCGATCACCCGCGCAACCTGACGCGATCGGTCATCCTGAGCTGATGGGTGTGCCGTGATGGCTGACGCAGCAACGGATCTGGTGCTCGCCGTGGACGTCGGGGGCGGCACCACCAAGGCCGAGATCACCGATGCGGGCGGCGCCGTCCGATGCGCGGCAACCGTCGGGACACCGCACGGCGAGGCCGCCTTCGACGGCATCGAACGGCTCGGCCGCGAGCTGCTGGCGGCCCTGCCGCCGGGCGACCGGCAGCAGGTAGCGCGGGCGGCGGTGGTCCTGCCCGGGCTGGTCGACTCCGATCGCGGCATCGCGGTGTTCAGTAGCAATCTCGGCTGGCGGAATGTGAAGGTGGGCCATCGTTTCGCCGACAGCTGGGGCCTGCCGGTGCTCATCGACCACGACGTGACCGTGGCGGGCTGGGCCGAATGGCGCTTCGGCGCGGGCCGCGGCCTCGACGATGTCTGCGTGCTGATCCTCGGCACCGGCATCAGCGGCACGCTGTCGGTGGGCGGCCGCCTGGTGCGCGCTTCCGCCGGGCAGCTCGGCCTCGCACAGACCGGGGAATACGGCCACATCCCCGTGCGCTACCGCGACGGGCTGCCCTGCCCGTGCGGCAATACCGGCTGCGTCGAGACCGTCGCGTCGGGACCGGCCATCGCCCGCGCCTACGCCGCGAGCACGGGCCGCGAAATTAACGGCGCGGAAACCGTTTTCGCCGCTGTCGATACCGATCCGGCAGCCCGGGCGGTAATCGACGATGCCATCGACGCGCTGGCCGCGGGCCTGCTGGGTGTCGTGCACGCGAGCTGCCCCGAGCTGATCGTGCTCGGTGGCGGCCTGGCCCGCGCGGGCGCGGTCCTCACCGACGGCCTGCACGCCCGGCTCACCGCCCTGCTGCGGGTGGCGCCCGTCCCCCGGGTCACACTGGGCGAGTTCGGTATTCGGGCCGGCCTGATCGGCGCTGCCCACCTGGCGCGGACGGGCGAACTGCGATGAGCGCCCGGCGCGGACTCGAATTGCGCGGCCGGGTGGTGACCCGGGCGGGGGTGCTGGAGGACGGTGTCGTCTCGATCCGGGGCGAGCGGGTGGCCACGGTGCGACCGGCCACCGAATGGGCCACGACCCACCGCGAACTACCGCCCGAATACGCGGGCACGATCGTCCCCGGCCTGGTGGACATCCACACCCACGGCGGTTTCGGCCATCGTTTCGACACCGAGGACCCGGCGGAGGCGCGCGCGGCCGCGGCCTTCCATCACCGGCACGGCTCAACCAGCGTGCTCGCGAGCCTGGTGACCGCGGCGCCCGACACCATGGTGGCCCAGGCCGCCGTGCTGCGGACGCTGGCCGCCGACGGAGCCATCGCCGGCATCCACGTCGAGGGTCCGTTCCTGTCCCGGACCCGCTGCGGGGCACACGATCTCGGCTGTCTCATCGATCCGGATCCCGCGCTGATCGACCGTCTGCTGCGGGCCGCCGAGGGCAGCCTGCGGGTCATGACCCTGGCCCCGGAACGTGCCGGATTCGATACCGCCGCCAAACAATTGGCCGACGGCGGCGTGGTGGTCGCCGTCGGCCACAGCGATTCGACCTTCGCCCGCTTCCGGGCGGCGTTGAGCCCGGAGGGGTCCGCCACCCTGGTCACCCATCTCGCCAATGGCATGCCGCCGCTGCATCATCGGGCGGCCGGGCCGGTGGCGGCGGGCCTGGTCGCGGCGGCCCGACGGCAGGCCTTCGTGGAAATCATCGGGGACGGCGTGCATGTCGATTCCGGTTTCGGCGCACTGGTTTTCGCTGCCGCCCCGGACCGCGTGGTGCTGGTCACCGACGCCATGCAGGCCGCGGGCATGCCGGACGGACAGTACCGGCTGGGACCGCGGCCCGTCACCGTGACCGACGGTGTGGCCCGGGTCCCGGGCGGCTCGCTGGCGGGCGGCACCGCGACGCTGCTGCACTGCCTGCGCTGGGCGGTGCGCGAATGCGGCGTCCCGCTGTACGACGCCGTCGCGGCCGTCACCTCCACCCCCGCCGACGCCACCGGGCTGGATCAGGTCGGCGACCTGCGGCCGGGCCTGTACGCCGACGCCGTGGTGCTCGACGACGACCTGAACCTGCGGCGGGTGCTGCGGCGGGGACGGTGGCTGGCGTGATCCTCACCGTCACCATGAATCCCGCCTACGACCTGACCTACCGGCTCGAACACCTGGAACGCGGGCGCGCCCAGCGGGTGCTGTCGGTCGAGCAGCGCCTGGGCGGCAAGGGCATCAATGTCACCCGCATCCTGTGCCAGCTCGGCAGCTGCGTGCGGGCAACGGGATTCGCCGACCACACCTTCGCCGCGGCGGCCGCGGCCGAATTCCCCGCCGACTTCGTGCCCGCCCTGCCGTGGGTCCGGCGCACCCTGGTGGTCAGCGAATCCCGCGACGGCACCGCCACCGGCCTGTGGGAGCCGGGCGCGTACGTGCACGAGCCGCACGCCGTGGACCGGCTGCTGGATCGCGTCGCGTTCCTGCTGCCCGAGCTGCGCGGGCTGGTGATCTCCGGATCGCTGCCCGGCGGGGTCGACGACGCGGTGCCCGCCGAGCTGGTGCGCACGGCCGTCGCGGCGGGCGTGCCGGCCGTGTGCGATGTCGACGGTCCGGCACTGAAGCTCGCGGCCACCGTCCCCGGCGTCGTGCTCACCCCCAATCAGGATGAGCTGGAACGTCTCACCGGCGTGGTCGCCGAGACCCCGCGGGCCGTGGCGGCCGCCGCCGGTCCACTGCTGGCGGCCGGTGTCCGCGCCGTGGTCGCCACCCGCGGCCCGGCCGGCGTGGTCGCGGTGACGGCGTCCGGGGCCTGGTCCGCGACGCTGCCGGAACCGTTGGCGGGCAATCCGACCGGCGCGGGCGATGCCGCCGCGGCCGCGGTGATCCGCGCGCTGGCGGCCCCGGGCGAGCCGGACTGGCCCGCCCTGCTCACCGATGCCGTCGCGACCTCCGCTGCGGCCGTGGTGATCCCGGTGGCGGGCGAGATCGACCTGACGCTCCGCGACCGCCTCGCCCCCGCCGTCCAGGTCACCGCTATCCCGGAGTCCCACCCGTGACGCTGGTCCCGCTCCCCGAACTGCTCGCCGCCGCCCGTCCCGGCGGGCTGGGCGCGTTCAATGTCATCACCCTGGAGCACGCGCAGGCCATCGCCGCCGCGGCCGAGTCAGCGAATCGTCCTGCAGTGCTTCAGATTTCGGAGAACACGGTCCACTACCACCGGGGGCTGAAGCCGCTCGCGCACGCCTGCCTGCACCTGGCCGCCGACAGCACCGCCGCCCTCGCGGTCCACCTGGACCACGCCACCTCCCGCGAATTGATCACGCAGGCGGTGGAACTCGGCATCACCTCGATCATGTACGACGGCTCCGCCCTCGACTACACCGCCAATGTGGAGGCCACCGCCGCCATCACCCGCTGGTGCCACGACCGGGGCGTGCACGTGGAGGCCGAGCTGGGCGCGATAGGCGGCAAGGACGGTGCCCACACCCCCGGTGTGCGCACCGATCCCGACGAGGCCGTCGCCTTCGTCTCGTCGACCGGGGTGGACGCCCTGGCGGTGGCGGTCGGCTCCGCCCACGCCATGCGCACCCGCGATGCCGTGCTGGACACCGAGCTGATCGCCGCCCTGGCCGCGAAACTCCCGGTCCCCCTGGTACTGCACGGATCGTCGGGCGTCTCCGACGCCGGCCTGGGCGCGGCCGTCCGGCACGGCATGGCGAAGATCAATATCGCGACCCGCCTGAATATCGCACTGGCCGAATCGGTCCGGTCGACCCTCGCGACACACCCGGACCTCTCCGACCCACGGCGATATCTGGGCCCCGGCCGGACCGCGATTCAGCACGAGGTCGAGCAGTACCTGCGCGTCCTGTCCCCCGGACGGGGGATGGCGGGTCCCGCGCAGGCGTGACGATCGGCTCGCGGAACTGTCCTACGCTGCCCGGGAATCGCCACTTCGGCAGTAGGAGGCCCCTTGTTCGGCAGACGCGGATTCCTGACGGGAGCAGCGGCATCGGTGACCGCGGCGGTGGCCGCCACGGCGACCGGTCCGGCAGCCCGGGCCCGGGCCGATGTGGACCCGGGCAAACCGAACATCCTCGTCGTCATCGTCGACGAGATGCGGGCACCCGCCTGGTTCCCCGATCAGCAGACCCTGGATCAGCTGCTGCCCAATCTGGCTCGCATCCGGCACGGCAGTGTCTCGTTCGAGCAGCACTACACCGCCGCCAACGACTGCACCGCCTCCCGCGGCGCGCTGGTGACCGGACTCTACAGCCACCAGACCGGCTGCATGGTGGTCTCGGAATCCACGCTGTCCCCGCGCTTCCCGACCTGGGGCTCCATGCTGCGCGAGCAGGGCTACGAGACGACCTGGTGGGGCAAGTGGCATCTGGGCCACTACCCGGACCGCACGCCGGGCGCGCTGGACGCCTACGGGTTCGGCGGCGGCACCTACCCGTCGCCGAACGGCGCGCCGGGACAGGGGTTGCAGTCCGATCCGAAAATCGTCGACGACTTCGTGGACTGGTTCGAGCACGATTCCGGCGGGTCGCCGTGGTGCACCACGGTGTCGCTGGTGAATCCGCACGACATCCAGTACTGGCCGCGCTGGACCCGCCGGGACCAGGCCAACCTCGACCTGCCGCGCTGGATGGACCAGCTGCCCGGGAATTTCGAATCGCTGGAACAGCTTTCGGCCAAACCGCGGCTGCAGATGGCACTCGTGCAGGCGTCGGTGGTGGCGTTCGGGCTCGCGCCCTACGGCACGCCCGAGGCCACCCAGGCCTGGATCGATATGCGCAACCTGTACCTATGGCTGCAGCAGCAGGTCGACGGGCAGATCGGCCGGGTGCTCGACACGCTGTACTCGCGACCGGACGTCGCCGCCGATACGGTCATCGTGTTCACCTCCGATCACGGCGATTACGCCGGATCGCACGGGTTGCACGGCAAGGGCGGCGGCGCCTACGACGAGGCGATCCGGGTGCCGCTGTACGTACACGACCCGCGCGGATACCTCAGCCCCACCGATTCCACCAGCGCCCGTATGCAACTCACCTCCAGCGTGGACCTCGCGCCCCTGCTGCTGACCATTGCCACCGGCGGCGCTGACTGGCGGGCCGGGGATCGCTACGAGCATCTGCGCGGCCGCCTGGACCTGGCCGCTCTGTGCCGCAATGCCTCCGCCGCCGGACGCCCGTGGATCGCGCACACCACCGACGAGTCCACCATCGAGGAGGCGGCGATCCTGTTCGACCACAACGCGCCCGGCCACGTGGCCATGGTGCGCACGGCCGACGCCAAGTTCGCCTCCTACTCGAAATGGCTGGACGGCCGCATCCAGATCGACACGTCGTCCGAGCAGGAGTTCGAGCTCTACGACTATTCCACCGAGAACGGCCGCCTGGAGCTCGACAATCAGGCGGCGAGCGGAAATCCGCTGCGGGACACCATGGCACAGCTGCTGGCGCAGGCCATCGACACCGAGATCCAGCAGCCGCTGCCCGGGTACCTGAAGGATGCCCAGGAGCAGGGCATCGACGACTATGTGCAGTCCAACCGCAGCATCGCCACGCGCGCCGAGCGCCTGGGCAACTTCCTGGAGGACTTCCTCACGCCGAAGTGACGAACTCGCGCAGGGTGATCGGCGGGTGGCCGGTGAACCGCTCGATGGATTCGGTCACGCGGAAGAGCTCGTGACCGGATCCGATGGCGGCGAACATGGTCCACAGGTGGGTCAGGTGCTCGACGGCCACCGCGTCGCGGTAGACGGTCATGGCCCACTCCGACCACTCCGCCGGATCGACGTTCCGGTAGGGGACGCCGAACAATTCGGCGGCCTCGCCGACGGTCATGATCTCGCCCGCCAGCCACAGCACCGGATCCACCGGGCCCTCGGTGCGCAGCACGCCCGCACCGACCCCGGCCACATCCGCGCCCGCGATGAGCGGCAGCACGGTGTCGGGCGAGCCGAGCGGCAGCGCCAACTCCCCCCGGTCGCCGATGGCCACCCGCAGGTTCTCGTAGAACACCGCCGCGCGCAGGTGCACCGCGCCGATGCCGGCGGTGTCGAGCACCTGTTCCGCCACCCAGTGCCGCCGCATGTGCGGGGTGCCCGCCTGCGGATCGGAGCCGAGCTGTGACGTCGCGACCACGCGCTGCAGCCCAGCCTGACGGCCGACGGCCGCGAGAACCGCGGTGGCGTCGAGCATTCCGGCGGTCACCGGATAGGTGAAATAAGCCCGTCGCACACCCTGCAGGGCGGGTGTCACGGCGGTGATCTCGCGCAGATCGCCGACGACGACCTCCGCGCCGAGATCTTTCAGCTCGGCCGCCCGGCCGTCATCGCTGTGCACGAAGGCACGCACCGGCAGGCCCGCGCGCATCAGGGTTTCGGCGACCAGTC
Organism: Nocardia sp. NPDC059228; assembly: GCF_042754245.1. NCBI lineage: Bacteria > Bacillati > Actinomycetota > Actinomycetes > Mycobacteriales > Nocardiaceae > Nocardia > Nocardia sp. NPDC059228. The sequence continues at coordinate 73,680 of NZ_JBHZAL010000009.1, forward strand.
TCCCGGTACCGCCCTGGCTTCCGCCGGCCGCGCCGGTGACGAGAATCGGTTCCATTGCTCTGCTCCTCACGCCGTCGCCGGCAACCGCAGTTCGAAGGCCCCGCGCGCGGCGAGGCCGGTCAGGAAGTCCACGGCGTCGAAAGCCTCGCCGGGACTGGCGACTCCGCTCTTGGCGCCGCCGTCGATGAGCCGCACCGCGGCTTCCACCGAAGCCAGCGCGGCCGCCGACCACAGGTCCCGGCCGGTCAGCGTCCCGGCCGCGGAGCCGCCGGGCGCGAGAACCTGTGCGGCGATCATGAATTCGCTCGCCGCGCGAGCGGCCGCGTCCACCTGCTCACTGGCGAAGGCCTGCTCCTCCTCGAAGGTGCGCGAGGTCAGCTGCGCCTCCACAGCTCTGGTGCGGGTGTGCCGGGGCACCGTGACCGCTTCCGGGAACGGCACCGGAGCGATCATGGGCCGCGGCCCGACCGGCGGCGGGAACGCGAAGATCGCCTGTCGCGGTTCCACGAATCCGTACCGCTGCTCGCCGTCCTCGTAGCCGATGCGATCGGTGTCGGCGAACAGCAGCCGCGCGGTCTCCACCGCGCCGTGGGTCATCATCCAGTTGGTGACGTTGTAGGCCACCGTGATCCGGTCGATGTCGGGGATCCCGCGTGCGACCGCACCGGCCAGTAGATCACCCAGTCCCCCATAGAAACTCACGCTCGGCAGCATGGTGATACCGGCGCGCTGCGCGGGTTCGGTGAAGCTGTCGAACAGCCGCTTGACGTGGTGTACCTCCACCGCGTGATCGACATAGTGGCAACCGCCCTCGACGGCGGCGGTGGCGACCGGCAGTCCGGTGGTGGCGAAGGGCCCCGCGCAGTGGATGATCACGTCGGCGGCCTCGGCCAGCGCCCGCAGTGCCGCCGGATCATCCAGCGCGGCGGGCATCACCCGCGAATAACCAAGGGCAGCCAGAGCATCCGGATCCCGCCCGGACACCACCACCTCCTTTCCCCGTGCGGTGAGATCAGCGGCGACCAGGCGACCGGTGTGACCGGTGGCCCCATAGATGGCGAATACGGTCATGAAAGATCAACTCTTTTGACTCGACGGATAATTCGAACGTCAGTTCACGTATATAGACCGCCGCGCCGACGAAAAGTCATCGCTCGTCGCCGGGGAATTTCGAGTCCGGTCGTCGCGCAGTGGGGGCCGAGCAGTTCGGTCACCCTTCCGGCGGTACGGGAAGTCAGCGCTTGGCGGCGGCGCGTTCCCGCATGCGGTTGAGGGTCAGTCGCCAGAAGGTGGTGGCCAGGTCGACCGGAAGGCGGGGTGTGGTGGCGCGTTTGGTCATCTCCAGACGCGCCTTGCGCATGATGTCGGCGGGCGCCTTGTCCGGGTGGCCGGTGTCGAACGGCGGGTGCGGGTCGTATTCGATGCAGAGCTGAGTCATCTGCGCGACCTGCTCCCCCGCGATCCGGCCGACCAGCCACAGCCCGAGGTCGATTCCGGCGGAAACCCCGGCGGCGGTGACGATCTTGCCGCTGTGCACGATCCGGTCGTGCGGGCGCGACTCGGCCCCGAACGCGGCCAGCGCGGGCTGGGCGGCCCAGTGCGTGGTGGCGGGATGACCACGCAGGATGTCCGCGGCGGCCAGGATCAGCGCACCGGAACAGACCGAGGTGGTCCACTGTGTGTTCGGGTGCACGGCCCGCAGCCACTCGATGAGCTCGCGATTGGCCATGGCCTCGGTGGTCGCGGCCTCGGATCCGCCGACCAGCACCAGATCCGGTGCGGGCGTCTCGGCGAAGGTGTGGGTCGCGCCCAGCGCCAGCACTCCGCTGTCGGAGACGATGGGTCCGACTTCGTTGGAGACGAACCGCAATTCGCTGTCCGGAATCATCCGCAACACCTCGTACGGCCCGATCGCGTCCAGCACGGTCATACCCGGGTAGAGCACGATGGCGATCTGGAATGTCATGGGACACTCCCCCTTTCAGAATGTGGTGAACCGGGCGCGGTACTCGCCCGGCGGTATGCCCAGCTGGCGGTGGAAGATTCGGTACAGGGTCTCGGGGCTCCCGAGCCCGACGGCGGCGGCGATCCGGTCCATGGGCTGGTCGGTGGTCTCCAGCAGGCGCCGGGCCGCGGCCACGCGGACCTGCTCGACATAGCGGGCGGGGGTGGTCCCGGTCTCGCCCGCGAAGACTCGGGAGAAATGCCGGATGCTCATGCCGACCCGCCCGGCCAGCGCGGGCAGCGAGAGATCCGCCTCCGGATTCTCCTCCATCCAGACCTGCAGCGCCCGCAGCGAATTCCGCTTGGGCGGGTTGGCCGCGAGCGGCGCGCTGAACTGGCTCTGCCCGCCCGGCCGGTGCAGGTACACCACCATCCAGCGCGCCACCTCGCGCGCCAGGTCCGGCCCGTGGTCGGCGGCCACGATGGCCAGCGCCAGGTCGATGCCCGCGGTCACCCCGGCCGAGGTCCACATCGGCCCATCGCGCACGTAGATGCGGTCGGGTTCGGTGGTGATGGCCGGGAACTGCTCGGCCAGCAGCTCGCCGCCCGCCCAGTGCGTGGTGGCGCGGCGACCGTCCAGCAGTCCGGCCCGGGCCAGCAGGAAGGTGCCCGAGCACACCGAGCCCACCCGATCCGAGCCGGCGGCCAGCCGCCGGATGCCGGTCACCAGCTCGGCGTCCCCGGCCGCGGCCCATACGGTGAGCCCGCCCACCACGAGCAGCGTGTCGAGCGGTCCGTCCCAGGTGCCGAGCCCGTGCGCCGCGGTCACCTCGATGCCGCACGAGGAACGCACCGGACCGGCCTGCGCGGCGGCCAGTTCGACCCGGTAGCCCGGATTCGCGCCGAGCGCGGCCGCCCCGGTGAACACGTCGGCGGGCCCGGCGAGATCGGTCAGCTGGAACCCGTCGAAGACCACGATCAGCACCACCCGCATGCCTTCAGCCTGCGGTCTCCGCCCCGATGGCGTCAATGACACGACTCTGGCAGATTCAGCCATCCGGCATTGGCCCGGAGGTTGCCGCCCCGAATTGGCATGAGCTGAATCACCCCGGCACGCTTGATATGAATGCGGGGTGGCCCGACACCTTTTCCTGTGCCCCCTGCGGTGGTCCGACATGGACGCCGACGGGCATGTGCACAATGCGGCGCACCTGCGCTACCTGGAGGAATCCCGGATCGACCTGTTCTGGACGCGGGGTTTCGGCGGCGCCAATGTGGTCGCGCAGATGGACATCGACTACCTGACGCCGCTGCGCTACCGCCAGGAACCGGTGCGGGTGGAGACCTGGGTGACCAAGATCGGCACCTCGTCGTTCGCGCTGCAGCAGGAGATCCGGGACGAGGACGTGGTGTACTCCACGGCCGTGTGCACCATGGTCGCCTTCGATCCGGCCACCCAGAGGTCGAGCCCACTGCCCGAGGATCAGCGCCACCTGCTGAAGGATCTGGAAGCCTGATGCACACCTACGACATCCAGCTGCGCCGCACCGACATCGACGCGCAGCAGCACCTCAACAATGTGGTGTTCGCCCAGTACCTGGACGAGGCCCGCTCGGATCTGCTGGGCCGCTACGAGTCTCTCGCGGGTAGCCACGAATCCCTACCGGGTAGCCACGAATCCCTGCCGGCTGGCCACGAATCCGGCGGCGCCCCGTGGCGGGTGGTGGTCGCGGGCCAGCGCCTGTCCTATCGCATGCCGCTGCTCTTCCGGGCCGCGCCGGTCACCGTGACCTCGGTCGTGGAACGCATCGGCACCACCTCGTTCACCCTGGCCCACGAGGTCCGCGACGCCGAATACCTGTATCTCTCCGCCACTTCCACGCTGGTCGCCATCGACGGCGGCGCGCCACGCCCGCTGACACGCGGGGAACGCGAATATCTGATGACCTTGGCGGCCCCGCCCGCTTAGACTTGTTCGTATCGCCTGGTCAGCGTTGCAAGGGGTACATCATGGCCAAGATGACCATTGTCGAGTTGCTCGACGTTTTCAAAGGTATGACGCTGCTGGAGCTTTCGGAGTTCCTGAAGGCGTTCGAGGAAGAGTTCGGTGTCACCGCCGCGCCGCCCGTGGCCGTCCAGGCCGTGGCGGACGCGCCGCCGGCCGAGGCCGCGGACGAGCAGAGCGAGTTCGATCTCATCCTGGAATCCTTCGGGGACAAGAAGATTCAGGTCATCAAGGCCATGCGGGAGATCATTCCCGGCCTCGGCCTCAAGGAGGCCAAGGACCTGGTCGAGGCGGCCCCCAAGGCGGTCCTGGAGAAGGTCGACAAGGATGCCGCCGAGGCGGCCCGGATCAGGCTCGAGGCCGCCGGGGCCCGCGCCGCCCTCCGCTGATCACCGGGGCACAGCGCGGTTCAGTCCTGTGCGCGGCGGCGGGCAGCCGTCTCCAGGTACGCGCGGAGTTCGGATTGCAGCACCTTGCCGAGGGCTCGATCGAGGCTGTCGTGGATCGATCGGGTCCCGAGTTCGCGGAAAGCGTGGCCCCGGCGGGACACCGGGGCCACACTCGCCGACGCGACTACCCCTGCGCGCCACCGGGTTCGAAGCCGGGCGGCAGGTAGCGTCGCCGCTCCTCCTGCATGCGCTCGACATCCTCGGCGCTCACTGCGGCGAAGGCGGCCTCGCGGCGCTGGAACAACTCGGCGCGCTGTTCCTCGGTGAGCTCCCGCATGCGGGCCTCGCGCTGCTGGGCGAGCCGGGTGAATTCCTCCAGTGTCATGGGCTGATTCATGGCCACCATCTCCTCGATCAATCGCAGGAACTCCAGTGCCGACGGCTCGGCCATGCGGTCGAGGCCGTCGCGCACACCGAGCAGGCGGGCGCGCAGGCGCTGGGCCTGTGCGATCCGGCGGTCGAGCACCTCGAGCTGCTGGCGGGCCAGGTCCCGGGGGTCCTGATCCGGAGCGTCGGCGAGCACGCCCGCGATCTCCTCGAGCGTGAACCCGAAGTCCCGCAACGCGATCACTCGATGCAGCCGCCGCACGTCCGCCTCGCCGTAGCAGCGATGCCCGCCACCGGTACGCGAGGACGCCGTCACCAGCCCGAGCCGGTCGTAGTGATGCAGCGTCCGTACGGTCACCCCGGTCTCCCGGGCCAATTCCCCGACCCGCCAGGTCCGATCTCCCATCGCGCCTCCCTTTCGGTGTGCTCCACCCACGCTAAAACCTGACGTTACGTCGGTTTCAAGCGTGAGACCGGTCACAAATTCCCGATCCCGACCTGATACTTTTCGGCTATGACGGTCGATTGGGAGTCGACAGGTGGCACGCCAGGGAGCGCGCGAACCAGACCACCGGCCTGGCTGCGAGCTCCGGTGGCGGCCGGCCGAATAACGAAAACGCCCGCCGCCCCGAATGATTCGAGACAGCGGGCGTCGGCCCGGTGACCTTGCGCAGCCCGGGCTCAGCGGGTGCTGTGGGCGCCCAGCGCGGCGCTGAAGATCGCGGCGCGGGCACGCGTGGACCGCAGATTGGCCCGCTCCTGAGCGGTCAGCGCCGAGCGGGAACGCTCTGCGAGGACCGAGAGCACGGTCAGCGGGTTACGAGAGAAGTTGATGAAAGCCATGACAGCCCTCCTTCCGGAGTTGCGCCGGCGTAATACCGATTGCACAAACCTCGCGGGTTGCGAGGCGCAGAGCGGCAATTATGGCCCACCATCGACCTTTTGGTCAAGTTCCGTTCACCTTCCGTTCACCTTAGGAGAACCATGCCGGATACGAGCTCTATGGGATTGCCGCCCTTGACTCTTGGGGATGGCGAACGGGACGCGCTGCGTGAACTGGCGCGGTTCCCGCTGCTGGATGCCATCTACGGGCGGCGCTCCCGGCGATTTCCGCTGGGCGGGAGTATCCCGGCGGGCCCGCTGGCGTTCACCAGCAAGCACGCGCCACGCGCCCTGAGCGAGCTGGAGCGGGCGGTGGTGCTCAATACCGTCGCGGGCTGGACCGGCTGGCATTTCGGGATCAGCCACCATCCCGGATACGCGCCCGCGTGGCCGAACTACAGCGGGTCGGCGACGGGACGCACTTTCGCCTCGGCGGCCGGATTCCACACCAGCGAGTTCTTCTTCACCGACGACTCCGGGACCTACTTCCTGCCGACCCGCGACGCCCCACCGACGGCGACCTACGCCGAGGGCGAAGGTGCGGCCGATGACCAGCTGAACGCGCTGCTGGCGCGGGTGATCCGGTTGTCGGACAAGCGCATTCACATTCCGCGCCAGGAGCCGTACCTGGAGGGCCACAACACCTGGATCGCCAATCACCCCGGCTCGCTGCTGGTGATTCCGGTCGCGGATGTGGCCCAGCAACTGCTGGCCAATATCGGGTTCTTCGTCCAGAACGGGTTCGCGCTGTACGACGACATCAACAAGCGCGAGATCCCGGGCGTCGAAAAGTACCGGGACCGTTTGCGTTTCACCGATCCGATTCCGCTCAGCTTCATCGAGCAGTACTCGCTGACCGAGGCCACCGCGGAACTCATGGCGGCGGTGGTGAACGGCCATCTGCTGCTCGGTGCCATGGGCCTGGGCGGGTGGACCTTCGACGGCATCGACCGGCTCACCGTGCTGGGGGCGTCCGGCGATCCGGAAGTCCCGGGCCTCGGGTTCCGCTATGACGCCGATCCGGAGTGGCCGTTCCCCAATCCCACCGGGCTGCCCGGGGTGTTCGAGGCGTTCTGCCGTCCGCACCACGAGTCCATGGCCGCCGCGGTCGAGGCGCTGGCCGAGCGCAAGTTCGGGCCGGGCGGGCCGTACCACCCGGCCACGCCGGGGCCCTTCGCCGACACCCCTGGAGTCCGCGGCGCCGCCGCGCCGTGGGACCGCCGCTTCCGCGAATTCGTCGCTCTCCAAGCGACTTACATCGACGAGACCTTCGGGAAGTTCCCGGGCACGGTGCCCACGGTCTGGATCATGAACTACCTCCAGGCCCAGCACATCGACCTGGATTTCTACGACACGCTGCTCACCGGCACGGCCTACCTGTCCACCCACCGCGCGCATGACGGCGTCTGGCACGGCTCACACTGAGGCGCGCCGACCTTCCGCGTCGGCGCGCAGTCCTACCGCGTTCGCGAGCCGGCGGTGCGACTCCAAGCGGGCGGTGCGGTCGTAAGTGCTGGTGTGGACCAGGAATTCGTCGGCCCCGGTGCGGCGCAACAGGCGGTCGAGGTCGGCGAGGACCTCGGATTCGGTGCCGTGGATGTGGCCACGCAGGGCTGCCTCGAACAGCTCGCGCTGGCGATCGGTCATGGGTTCGCGCTCGATGAGCTCGGGCGGGCTCAGGGGCGGGAATTCGCCGCGGGTGCGGGACCAGGCCGCCGACCATGCCTCGGGCAGGAGCAGGCGGTGGGCCTGCTCGGTGGTGTCGGCGATGACGACCGAGCCGGAGAGGACGACATACGGTTCGTCGCCGCCGGGGCCCGGTCGGAAGCCGGTGCGGTACCGCTCGATCGCCTCCACCATGGCGTCCACACCGGACACGGGCGCAATGACCAGGGGCAGGCCGAAGCGGGCGGCACGCTCGGCCCCGGAACCGGTGGCGAGCAGGAAGGCGGGCACCCGCAGGCCCTCCGCGGGCCAGGCGTGCACCCCCTGGCGGCCACCCGCGAAATAGGCCAGCAGCTCGGACAATTGGGCGTCGAAGTCCTCGGCGTCGCGCCGGTCGTGGCCGAGGGCGCGGCGCACGCCGCCGGTGAAGCCGACCGAGCGGCCCAGGCCCATATCGATGCGGCCGGGATACAGCGATTCCAGGACACCGAACTGTTCGGCGACGATCAGCGGCTGATGATTGGGCAGCATCACGCCGCCCGTGCCGACGCGGATGCGGGAGGTGGCCGCGGCAATGGCGGCGGCCAGGACCGTCGGCGCGGACCCGGCCACGCCGGGCACGCTGTGGTGTTCGGAGACCCAGAAGCGGTGGTAGCCCCACTCCTCGGCCAGCCGGGCGAACTCGACGGTCTCGCGCAGGGCCTCCGGGTGCGGCTGGTCCAGGCGCACCCGGGAGCGGTCCAGGATGGAGAAGCGGATCGCCCGCAGTGCCGCAGTCATGGTCAGTGCCAACGCAGGTGACGAGCATTGATTCCGGGCGCGCGATCCGGGTCACAGCGGCGGCGGTGGGAGGAAGCCGGTGGCGACGTAGTAGTCGAGGTAGCGCTTCAGGGTCACCTGGTCGGCGCCGGGACAGGCGGAGTCCGGATCGCCCGGGGCCCCGGTGATCTCGGTCGAATAGTTGACGGTGAGTGCGGCCGCCCGCACCAGCAGGTCATCGGCTCCGGGTTGTTCGGCCGCGGTCAGCAGCGCGGTCGTGAATTCGGCCGGGTCGACGAGGTCGATTCGATAGCCCCGGCCCAGGAGTTCGTCGCGAATGGATTTGAGGGACACAGTCCTTCCCGGCAGCAAGCCGACAGTGCCGGACCCTGAGGGCTCGGATGCCGCGGCCACGATGGCCGCGGCCGCCTGGTCGACGGGCAGCATGGCGACCTCGGCGTCCGGCAGCTCGGGTGCGAGGCCGAGGACCAGCATGGCGCGCAGCATGGTCCACCAGGCGTCGTCGGTGCCGGCGGCGCCGGTGTGGGAATCGCCGGTGATCAGGCCGGGGCGGTAGACGCGAGCGGGCAGGCCGCGCTCGGCGGCGGTCCGGACGAGGTGTTCGGCAACCCATTTCGTAGCGACGTAGCCCGGCAGACCGTGCGGGAGCGCGGCGTCGGCGACCGAGACGGTCGAGATGTAGTGGACCGGCTTGCAGCGACCCGTGGTGGCCAGTCGCAGGACCTCCACCGTGCCGCCGACGTTGGCGTCGCGCATGCGCGCATACGGCTCGAGGTGGTTGACGAGGGCGGCGTTGTGGTAGATCACGTCGATCCGCAGGGTCAGTTCGGTGAATTCCGCCGGGGTCAGGCCGAGCCAGGGTCGGGTGAGATCGCCGGGGACAGCGGCGATTCGATGGATATCGGCGGAGATGTCGATGCCGAATCGGGTGGCGTTCGCGGAGATCCGGTCGCGGGCGGCGGAGGCATCGCGGGCGCGTGTCAGGCAGTGGATGGTGGCGGAGGTTCGGTCGAGCAGCTCCCGCAGCAGGAAGACGCCGAGGAATCCTGTCGCACCGGTGAGCAGAATGGCGGCGGGCTCGCCGGGGCGCGGCGCGGGGAGGCCCGCGGCGGTGATTTCCGGGGCCAGGGCCGTGTCGGCCGAGGGGTCGGGTTCTGCGCCGGTCGGGGCCGAGTCCGGCCGCAGCGCGGCGGCGAGTTCCCGCACCTGTGGATGGGCGAAGAGGTGAGTGAGCGGCACGGGAAGGCCGAGCCGGTCGGCCAGGGCGGCGCGAACCCGGATGGCGGACAGTGAGTTTCCGCCGAGCGCGAAGAAGTCGTCCTCGCGGCCGACCCGATCGATGCCCAGTTCCGCACTGAGCACCTGCGCAATGACCAGTTCTTCGGGTGTCTCCGGGGCACAGTATTCCCGCACCGGGAGTTCGGGATCGGGTAGCGCGGACCGGTCCAGTTTGCCCGTCGGTCCGAGGGGGAAGGCTTGGATCACGGTCAGCTGGGCCGGAATCATGTAGCCGGGCAGCCGCTTTCGGGCCGTCGCGAGCACGTCGGAGAGGTCCGGCCCGGCCTCGCCGGTGCGCAGATATCCCACCAGCCGGCCCCGGCGGATCGCCACGACGGCCTCGGCGACGGCGGGGTGCGCGCGCAGTGCGGCCTCCACCTCACCGGGTTCGATGCGCAGGCCGCGCAGCGTGAGCTGGAAGTCCGTGCGGCCCAGGTATTCCAGGCCACCGCGATGGGTACGCCGGACCAGGTCGCCGGTCCGGTACATGCGCTCCCCCGCAGTGGTGAAGGGATCGGCTACGAAGTGATCCGCCGTGGCGCCCGCCTGTCCGAGGTAACCGCGGGCGAGTTGAGCACCCGCGACGTACAGCTCCCCGGGCGTGCCCACGGGCACGGGGTGCAGCCGGGAATCGAGGACGTAGGCGCGCGAATTCCAGTGCGGCGCACCGATGGACACCGGTGCGTCGCCCACGTGCGTGACCTCGGCGCCGGTCACGGAGATGGTGGCCTCGGTGGGCCCGTACAGGTTGTGCAGCCGGGCCGGGCCGGCGGCGGTGAACCGCGCGATCAGCTCGGCGGGCAGGGCTTCACCACCGGCCCACACCACACGCAGTGCCGCGAAGGCTCCCGCCGGAGCATGGTCCAGCAGCGCGCGCAGCAGAGACGGCACGGCGAGGAAGGCCGACACCCGGTGGCGGGCCATGAGATCGGCCAGGTGCTCGGGATCGGTGCGGCCCGGACCCGACGGGATCACCAGGTGCGCACCCACGGCAAGCGGGACCGTGGCACCGATCAGCGAGGCGTCGAAAGTAGCGGGCACCAACTGGAGATAGGTATCGCGTTCGGTCAGCTGGTATTCGTCGGTGAAGAACGCTATGTAGCCGGTGAGGGCGGCATGCGGGACGCCGACGGCCTTGGGGCGGCCGGTGGACCCGGATGTGAAGATCACATAGGCGAGGTCCTGATCACGCAGCGGCCGCAACCGATCGGCGTCGGTCACCGGATCGGCGGAGAACCCGGACAGCTCAGCGGAATTCAGCAGATCGGCCGTCACCGTGCACACCGGCGCGGCCGCGGCCAGCATGGCCTCGATCCGGTCGGCGGGCTGGCCCGGGTCGATCGGCATGAACGCGCCACCGGCCTGCACGACGGCGTAGAGGCATACCACCAGATCGGGGCCGGGATCCAGCGTGGCGCAGACCCTGGCACCGGGGCCGACGCCCAGCCCGATCAGCGTGCGTGCCAGGCGATTCGATCGCTCGGCGAGCTCACCGTAGGTCAGTGCGGCACCGTCTCCGGTCACCGCAATCGCGTCGGGTGTTCGGTGGGCCTGGTCCGTGAACGCGTCGAACATGAACCTGTGTGGCACCGCGTGACTCGGCCTGGCCGTCACGAAGGTCGCGAGTTCGGCAGCCTCGGTGAGCGGCAGGTCCCCGACCGCCCGCTCCGGGTCGGCGGTGACCGCGGCGAGCAGCGCGGTCAGCCGCCGGCCGAGCCGGGCGATGGTCGGATCGTCGAACAGATCGACGGCGTACCGCCACGAACAGTTCAGTCCCGCAGTACCTTCGGCGTCGCGCTGCGGGACGACGGTCAATTGCAGATCGACGGGTGAGAAGGTCTCACCGAGATCGGCCGCGGTGACCGTCAGACCGGGCAGCCGCAGCACCTGAGCGCCGAATTCCTGGAAGGACAGAGCCACCTGGAACAGCGGGTGATACGCCCGGCTGCGCGGCGGGTCCAGGTCGGCCACCAGCCGTTCGAAGGGCAGTTCGGCATGGGCGAGGGCGGTCAGGTCGATGTCGCGCACCCGGTCGAGCAGGCGGGCGAAGCTCTCCGCCGGGTCGATGCGGGTGCGCAGGACCAGGGTATTGACGAACATGCCGACCACATCGTCGAGTTCGGGTTCGCCGCGGCCCGCGACCGGCACGCCCACCGCCACATCCGTGGTCCCGGCCAGCCGGGCCAGCACGACCGCCAGCGCCGCATGTAGCAGCATGAACACCGAGACGCCGCGGGCACGGGCCAGTTCCTCCAGCGCCCGGTGCAGGGTGGCGTCCACCCGGAAGTGCCGGGTCGCACCGCGATGCGACGCGACCGGCGGGCGCGGGCGATCGGTGGGCAGGTCCAGCAGTGGGGGCAGGCCTGCCAGCGCCTCGCGCCAGTACCGCAGTCGAGCGGCCAGCAGTGAGCCGGGATCCGATGCCGCGCCCAGCAATTCGCGCTGCCAGATCGCGTAGTCCGCGTACTGCACTCGCAGTGGCGGCCAGTCGGGGGCCGTGCCGCGGGTGCGGGCGGTGTAGGCGGTCATGAGGTCGCGGGTCAACGGGACCATCGAGAAGCCGTCCGCGGACAGGTGGTGGATCACGACGGCCAGCACATGCTCGTGGTCGGCGATCCGGAACAGCCGCACCCGCACCGGAACCTCGGCGGTGACGTCGAATCCCGTGCCCGCCAAGGCGGTCAGCCGCGGCCTTACCTCGGACTCGGCGATGTCGACCGGCGTCAGATCCCACTGGACCGCGGCGGCGGGCCGGATGTCCTGATGGCCGGTGCCGTGGTGCTCGGGATAGCTCGTCCGCAGCGCCTCGTGCCGGTCGAGCAGATCACGCACGGCGAGTTCCAGAGCCGCCGTGTCGAGTTCGCCGGACAGGCGCAGTGCGAACGGGATGTTGTAGGTCGCCGATCCCGGGTCCAGGCGCGCCAGGAACCACAGGCGCTGCTGTGCCGGCGACAGCGGCACCCGGGTCGCGCGGTGCGACCGCACCGTCAGCGGTGGCCGGTCGCCGGCGTCGAGCCCGTCGACGACCGCTGCCAGCTCGGCCACCGTCGAATGCTCGAAGATCAACTGCACGGGCACCCGGGTGCCCCGATCCGCACCCAGGCGTCCGGCCAATCGGATGGCGAGCAGGGAGTTTCCGCCGAGCTCGAAGAAATCGTCGGCGGCGCCGATCCGGCCCACTCCGAGCAGTTCCGTGAAGGCGGCGGCCACGGCACGCTCGGTGGCGGTCGACGACGGCCGGTACGAACGCACGGCGACGGTGGGCTCGGGCAGGGCGGCCCGATCCAGCTTGCCGGACGGAGTCAGCGGAACGGCGTCGATCACGGTGAGGGCCGCCGGGACGGCGTGACGTGGAAGCTGTTGCCGCGCGTACTCGGCCAGGCTCGCGGTATCCACGATCGCATCCGATGTGGGCACCACGTACGACACCACACCATCGGCCCCGCTGCGCAGGCGGCGCACGAGAGTGATTGCGAAGGCCACGGATTCATGTGCGGACAGGACGGAGTCGATCTCATCGAGCTCCACCCGGATGCCCCGGAGCTGCACCTGCGAATCGTTGCGGCCCAGATATTGCAGCGCCGGGACGCCGCCCCGGCCGCTGATCCAGCGCACCACATCACCGGTGCGATAGAGGCGCTCCCCCTTGCCATCCGGGTGCGCCACGAAGCGGGCGGCGGTCAGCCCGGGACGCTCGTGATACCCGCGTGCCAGGCCCGGCCCGGCCAGGTACAGCTCACCGGCCACCGCCGTCGGCACCGGCCGGAGCCGGGCGTCCAGGACGAGCGCGGTCACCCCGGCGATCGGTCCACCGATATCGACGGTGTCCGCGCTGGTCAGCGCGGCGCTGATGGTCGCGGCGACGGTGGTTTCGGTCGGGCCGTAGAGATTGAAGAAGGACCGTCCCGGCGACCAGCGTGCGACCAGATCAGGCGGGCACTCCTCGCCGCCCGCGACCACCACCGCCAGGTCGGGCAGCCCGCTCGCCGCCAGTCCGGCCAGAGCGGCCGGGGTCAGGAAGGCGTGCGTCACCCGCTCGGCGCGCAGCAGGTCCGCGAGTTCGCCACCGCCATAGCAGTCCGCGGGCGCGAGCACCATGGTCGCGCCGGCTCCGACGGCCAGCAGCAGTTCGAGCACGGCGGCGTCGAAGCTCGGGGAGGCGAAGTGCAGGGTGCGGGACTCGGCGGTGACGGCGAAGCGGCGGGACTGCTCGGCACAGAGCCCGGCGAGGCCGGAATGCGTGACGGCCACGCCCTTCGGGGCCCCGGTCGAGCCGGAGGTGTAGATGACATACGCGATGTCCCCGCCGTGCAGGCGGCGGGTGCGTTCGGTGAAGTGCAGGGATTCCGCCGAGGCGTCGGCCACGAGCGTGGCGCAGTCGGGCGCGTCGAGTTCGAGCCAGTCGAGGGCAGCGCCGAGCCGGTCGCGGAGTGCGGCCAGGGTGAGCCCGCAACGCGCGCCCACGTCGGCGAGCATGTGCGCCACCCGATCCGGCGGATAGCCGGGGTCGACCGGCACGAAGGCCGCGCCCGATTTGGCCACCGCCCAGACCGCGACCACCGCCTCGGGTGAACGCGGCAGCGCCAGCACCACCCGGTCGCCCGGACCCAGCCCCCGAGCCACCAGCACCCGCGCCAGGCGGGTGGATCGCTCGTCGAGCTCGGCATAGGTCAGCGACTGCGCGCCCGCGCGCAGTGCGATCCCGGACGGATTACCCTCCGCCGCCGCGGCCAGCAGCTGGGGCAGCAGTCGGATCCGTGGGTGGCGGCGGCCATGCGTGTTTTTCGCCCGGCCCACCGCAGAAACATCGGCGCGCACCGGTTCCTACTCTCAGCCTCGATTCGCCTTCCCACACGAGCGAACTGAATACCGCGTTCCGGGCCGGTCGGCAACACGTACGGGTGTGGCGGGGCCGACATTCCGGGCACGCCGCGGTCAGGCGGAGAGCAGGCCGAGGTCACGGCGACCGGAACCGACCACCGGGGTGGGGTCGGTGGCGAGGACCCGGTGCAGCAGTTCGTGATAGACGTCGCGGAAGTCGACGGTCACCTTCAGGTCGCCATTGTCGAGGTCGGTGAGGCTGGGCTCGTCGCCGTGGAAGCCGCCCGCCACCGACGCCCCGGCCAGGAAGACGGGTCCCGCGGTGCCGTGATCGGTGCCCTGCGAAGCATTGGCGGCCACCCGGCGGCCGAATTCGCTGTAGGCCATCAGCACCACATCGCGGCCGCGCGGATGCGTGGAGAGGTCCTTCAGGAAGGCGGTGACCGCCTCGTCCAGGCGGCCCAGCAATTGCTCCTGGGTGTGCCGTTCGTCGGCGTGGGTGTCGAAGCCGCCCAGGCTGACCGAGTAGACCCGGGTGGGGACACCGGCCTTGACGCACTGGGAGACCAGGTCCAGCTGTGCGGTCAGGGGGTTCGCGGCCGTCTTCCCGGGCGGCTTCAGGGACGAAAAAGTCTGCCGGACAGTCTGTTCGGCCTGGTAGCCGGTGCAGACCCGGGCCCGCGCCGGGCTGTCGGAGGCGTCGGCGGCGGCCAGGCCGGACAGGGCCGCCGCCAGGTCGTCGGACAGCGGCGCGGACGCTGGATCCAGCGCTGCCGCAGTGTGTTTCGCACCCAGGGCGAGCTGGGGCAGGACGGGCCCGATATTGACCGCGCGGACCGGATCGTCACCGGTCGCGTCCAGCCAGCGGCCGATCCACCCGGTCTGTACCGGCTCGTCGGGTGAGGCCGTCTGCCAGATGTCCATGGAACGGAAGTGGCTGTGGTCGGGTTCGGGATAACCGACCCCGCGCACAATGGCGAGGGTGCGGTCGCGCCACAGGCCGGACAGGCCCTTCAAGGCCGGGTTGAAGCCCAGTTGGTCATCCAGGTGCAGGACTTCCTCGGGACGGTAGGACAGCTCGGGGCGCGCGTCGTGATAGGCGTTGTCCGCGTACGGAATCACAGTGCTGATGCCGTCATTGCCGCCGTAGAGGGTGAGCACCACCAGAATTCCGGAACCGGCGGCCAGTGGGGTGGTGACGGCGCGCTGCTGCAGCTCGTCCCAGGTGATCACGGAGGCGCCGGCCACGCCGAGCGCGCTCAGCACGCCGGTGCCGACCAGAAACGCGGTCACCAGGGCGGACAGGTCCCGGCCGGGACCGTAGGCGGCGGTGAGGCGGTTCAGGGCGGCATCGGAGGGCGGATCGTCGGAGGCCAGCTGCTGCCACAGTCGCCCGGCCACGAAGCGCGGTGACTCGGGGCGGGCGAGCACGGCATCGCAGAACGACCGGGCGTCCAGTGAACCCGCCACGCCCAGGACGGTTTTCGAGCCCGGGTCGTGGCGTTCGACGTCGAAGGTGGCCGCACCACCGGTGATGGTCCAGCCGGTCAGGGCCCGGGCGCCCTCGCGGACATCGGCCTCGGGGTCGGCGGTCAGCGCGGCGCGCAGGTAGCCCGCCACATCCGGGACCGCGTCGATCTCGGACCCGGTCGCCCCGAACCCGGTCCGGCGCAGCACCCGCGCGGTACACATCCACTCCGCAGATTTGCCCATGTCCCCGAGTATCGAGCGCCCGCGCGCCCGCTCAGCGGGCCCGGCACGGAGTTTCAGGCAATCTTCAGTCCCCGACCGGCCCGCGAACCGCGTGCAGCAGCGGCGCGCGGCCCCTCCCCGGCGGCAGATCGGCCAGCGGTTCGCCGAGGTACTCCTCGAACAATCCCGACAGCGACCGCAGCTCGACCGTCTCGAAACCCACTGAGCGCAGCAGGTTCTCGATCTCCTCGGGTTCGAAGAAACTCAGCCACGGCTCATTCAGCGCCGCGATCCGCTCGGCCCGCGCCCGCACCTCGGCGCGCTCCTCGTCCGTGTTCCCCCCGCTCAGGTAGTCGAGCACGACATGCACCGGCTGCCCCTGACCCACGATGAACCGCAGGGTCTCCTCGATGGCGGCCCGGGTCAGATACATGACCACACCGAGCCAGACGAACACCGCCGACCGCTCCCGATCGAACCCGGCGGCAGCCAATCCCGCTGCCAGCGTTCCGGTTTCGAAATCCACCGGAACGAACGTGAGCGACTCCGGAATCTCGATCCCGGCCTGTGCGAGCATCTCACGCTTCCACTCCTGCGTGTCCGGATGGTCGACCTCGAACACCCGCAGACCGGGATACGGATTCCGATAGCCGAACGTATCCAGCCCCGCCCCCAGAATCACCACCTGCGTGGTCCCGTCGGCCACCGCCGCGGCCACCACCTCCTCGGCGAACCGAGCCCGCGCCGCCAGGAAATACCGCCGCACCCGCTGCCGCGGATCGTTCCCGCCCGGCCGATCCAGGGTCGCGGTATCCAGATCCCCGATCCGATCCACCGTCATCCCCAGAATTCGCGCCGCCAGCGGATCGGTGAACACCCGAGGCTCCCCCGAAAGCTGGTGATGGGCCCGCGCATACGCGGTAGCCAACGCCGTCCTGCTCGCCCTACCCGTCTCCATGGGCTCAGCCTAGAACCGTCCCCGGCCGTCGGAACTATGACAAACAACTCGCCTAGTCTTCGGCTGTGGACGTATTGAGCCCGAAGGCGCTGTTGTTCGATGTGCAGGGGACCGCTACCGATTTCCATTCGACCATCCGGCGGGCGGCCGAGGCCGCGCTCGGAGGTGAGCGGCCGGGAGCGGACTGGGGCGCGTTCGTGAACGAGTGGCGGGCCGCGTATTTCGCGGCGACGTCGCAGCGGCCGGAGCAGGGGCCCTGGGTGAGCGTGGCCTCGGTGTACCGGAAGACGCTGGACCCGCTGCTCGAGGCGAGGGGGATCTCGATCGGAGTGCCGGAGCGGGACGAGCTGGCCCGGGCCTGGGCTCGGCTCGACCCGTGGCCGGATACGGTGGCGGGGCTGCGGCGGTTGCGGGGACGGTTCACGCTGGCGACGCTGTCGAACGCGGATGTCAGTGCCGTGGTGGAGATTTCGCGGCACGGCGAGCTGCCGTGGCATGCCGTGTTCGCGGCCGAGATGGCCGGGGTGTTCAAGCCGGATCCGCGGACCTACCGGCTCGCGGCGCGGTACCTGGGGCTGGAACCCGCCGAGATCATGATGGTGGCCAGCCACAAGTACGACATCCGGGCGGCCGGCGAGCTCGGATTCCGGACGGCGTTCATCACGCGCCCGCTGGAGTACGGCGATCCCGAACTCGGCGATGCGGAGTTCTCGGACGAATTCGATATCAATGCCGTGGATTTCCTCGACCTGGCCGATCAGCTCGGCTGCTGAGGGCACCCCGGTCTCCTACAGTGGCAAGTGGGCGTCTCGATACGGGAGGATCGGCCTTGTCCACAACGCTTGTGAAGGGTCAGAACGGACCGCTCACCGCGCCGGAGGTGGTGGTTTCCGTCCGGGTCGCGGCGGCCGCCGCGCTGTCCGCGCTGCTGGTGACCGAGCACGGGAAGGTGCGCTCGGACGCGGATTTCGTGTTCTACAACCAGCCGGCCGGGCCCGGGGTGCGGCTGCGGAACGGGGAGGCGGGGCAGCCCGCCGAACTGTCGGTGGCGCTGACCCAGGTGCCCGCCGACATCACCCAGATCCGGGCGGTGATCACGCTCGACGAGGCCGGGTCCACCTTCGGCCGCATCGCGCCGCCGATCGCGCTGGTCTCCGATGAACACGGGAATCCGCTGTACGAGTACAAGATCGAGGATCTGCAGAGCGAATCGATCGTGATCGCGGTCGAGCTGTACCGGCGCTACGGCAACTGGAAGGTGCGCGCGGTCGGCCAGGGCTATGCGGGCGGCTTCGCGGCCCTGGTCACCGACCACGGGGTCACCGTCGAGGAAGCGCCGCCCGCCGAGACCCGCAATGCTCCGCCGCCCCCGCCGCCGTCCCCCACGGCCTACCCGCCGCCGGTCGAGCCGACCTACGTCACGCCGAACTCGCCGTATCCCACTCAGCCGCCGCCGAACTCGCCGTATAGCACTCAACCACCGCCGACTTCACCGTATCCCGCTCAGCCCCAGCAGAATTCGGCGTATCAGGTCCCGCCGCCCCCGAACCCCGCGCCGCCGACAGGTGACGGCGGACTCTCACGCGGGCGACCGGTGAACCTGTCCAAGGGCCAGCGCGTCACCCTGCGCAAGGACGGCGGTGTCGCGCTGACCCGGATTCGGATGGGGCTCGGCTGGGATCCCGCCCGGCAGGGCGGTCTGTTCGGGCGGCGACCGGTGAACATCGACCTGGACGCCTGGGTGGCCATGTTCGCCGACCGGCACCTGGTAGACGTGGCGTACTACGGGCAGCTGACGTCCAAGGACGGCTCCATCCGGCATTCGGGCGACAACCTGACCGGTGAGGGCGCCGCCGGGGACGACGAGGTGATCCTGGTCGACCTCAGCCGGGTGCCACGCCAGGTGAACACGCTGCTGTTCATCGTCACCTCGTATCAGGGCCACACCTTCGAGCAGGTCAGCAATGCCTACTGCCGGCTGGTGGACGACACCACGCAGGCCGAGCTGGCGCGGTACGCGCTGGCGGGTGGCATGCCGTTCACGGCGATCGCCATGGCCAAGGTGTTCCGCGCGAACGGCGAGTGGGCCCTGCAGGCCATCGGGGAGGGCTTCCAGGCCAAGCATCCGGGCGAGGCCGTCCCGCAGCTGGGCCGGTTCATCACCGTCTCCTGAGAGCACGACGCCCGCCGGAGACGGGGCGCGCCCGGATCGGACGCGCCCCGCCGCGAACCGAACCGGGAATCAGGCCCCGCAACCCGGTTGAACCTGTTCACCCGCGGCACACCGGCCACTCGCCGGAAAACTCGGCCGGGTGAACCGGCCGAGGTCCGGAACTCAGAGGAACTTACCGACCTGCGACGCCGCCTCGACCGGATGTCCGGCCTGGATCGGGTGACCGAGCGCCTGCACCTTCCAGATGCCGTCCTCGCGATGCACTTTCGCCACCACCATGCCGGTGTGCGGGCCGCCCGAGCTCAGGTTGGACCGGGTGAGCTCGGCGCTGTTGGTGCCGTCGATCAAGCGCCAGAAGGCATTACGCACCCGCTCGAAGGTGTGCCCCGCGTAGGAGGTGATGACGAAGACGATGGCGGTGACGTGCGAGCCGACCCGGGTCAGGTCGACCGTGATGACCTCGTCGTCGCCCTTGCCCTCACCGGTGAGGTTGTCGCCGGAGTGCCGGATGGCGCCGTCCTTGGTCACCAGCTGGCCGTAGTACGCGGCGTCCACCAGATCGTGCCCGGCGTACACCAGGGCCGAGGCGTCCAGATCGATCTCGACCGGACGCGAACCCCACTTGTGCTGCACGTGGACGGGATCCCAGCCCAGCCCCATCTTGACGAAGCTCAGATCGGCGCCCTGCCGCCGCAGCGCGACCGTGTCGCCGACCCGCAGCACCGGCGCGATGACGGGCGCGGCCGAGCGCGCCGGCTGCGGCGAGGTGCTGATCGACACGCCGTGATCGGCGAGCAGTGCCGCGAAGCCGCCGGGATGGCCGAAGCCGACCGCCCGGGCATACCAGCCGTCGGCGCCGCGGTCCAGATCGACCGCCGCCACCGTCGACTCATTGCCGAGGCCGTCGATCACGTACTCGTACAACGGGATTCCGCGTTCGTCGGCGATGCCGATGTGCGGTGCGGGATAGTCGCCGAGGCGGCCGTCGCGGTCGTCGAGGGTGACCACGATGCGAATGTGCGCCACCCCCTGCGGTACCGACGCCAGGCTGACGGCGACGGCGTTCTGCCCGGGCACCAGCTGGATGCCGGGGCCCGCGGGTTGGTTGTAGAAGATCAGGTCGTTGTCGTCGCGGACGGCGCCCCGATCGGTGAGAAGCAGCGCGGCCAGATCGATACCCGCGCTGAAGTGCACCGTCACGGTGATATCCGCGACGCCCAGTTCACCGGTCTGCCCTTGGGTTAGAAGTGCGGCCACGCTCCCACTTTATGGGAACCATGGGTCACCCGGACGAAACGAAGCGATATCGCTTTTACGCGCGCGAACCTTAGGACATGTCACAGCGTCAGGCCATCCCCCGGTGAATCGTTTTATGCCACAACACGAATCGGTCGCATGATCAGTAACTTACGAGTACCCTACTCGACAGTAGCCTGCGGGGCTATCGTTCAGTAGGGGACACGCAGGCACCACTGGACACCAGCAGACTGTCCGTCATCGGGGTCGGGCGCCGACGGGCATGAAAATGTAAGGGACTGTTTTGGTTCAGTCGGATGCACCGGTCGTTCGCCGCGCCACCGAGGCCGACATCGAGGACATGGTCCGGGTGCTCGCCCTGGCCTTCGAGTCCGACGACCCGATCGAGGACTACGTCTTCCCCGATCCCGTGGTCCGCCGCCGGCGCGCGCCCGGCATGCTTCGCGTTCTGATCAAACACCGCTACCTGCCCGCCGACGGCGCGCTGGTGGCGGAGGTGGACGACCGGATCGCCGGCGTGTCGCTGTGGATTCCGGACGGCTACCGCAATCCGGTATGGCGGGAAGCCATTTCGGGCCCCCAGCTGCTGTGGGCCATGGGCGCCGGCGCGACCAAGCGCGGCATGGAGGTGGATGCCGCCATCGCCCGCACCGCACCCGCCGAACCGCACAACTATCTGGTCTATCTGGGCGCGGAACCCCAGGCGCAACGGGCGGGTGTGGGCCGCGCGCTACTGGCCCGGCTCACCGCCGAATCCGACGCGCACGGGCGCGCGCTGTGCGGAATCTGCAAGGACGAGAACGTCGTCTACTACGAGGCGGTCGATTTCGAGCAGGTCGGCCGGACCCGAATCGGGAGTAGTGGTCCGGACATGAACTTCCTGCTGCGTCCGCCGACGCGCGTCAGCGCCGGCTGACGTCGGCAGCGGACGCCCGGATCGTGGATCACGAGCCGGGCGGCTTCGCATTGCCTCGGGGGGATCACCAGGTTCGCTTCTGTTTTGCCGAGGAGACGTAGTGTCTGACATTGCCATTGTCGGAATCGGGTGCCGCTACGCCGGTGGTATCGATTCACCGGAATCGTTCTGGGACTTCATCATCAACAAGGGCGACGGGGTCGTGGAGATCCCGTCCGATCGGTGGGACTACCGCCGCTTCTACGACCCGGACAAGCGCACGCCGGGGCGCATGTACACCAAGCGCGCCGCCTTCATGACCGGCGATCCGTGGGCCTTCGACCCCGAGTTCTTCGGCATCTCACCGCGCGAGGCCGCCGCCATGGACCCCCAGCAGCGGCTGGTGCTCGAGGTCGCCTGGGAGGCACTGGACGACGCGGGCATCGCCGGTCGCGTCTCGGGCGCGCCGATCGGCGTCTACGTCGGGGCCTTCACCCTCGACCAGATGGGCACGTCCCTGACCAATGCGACGCTGCCCTGGGTGGACATGCACACCCCGGCGGCCGCGTCGTACACCATGATCTCCAACCGGATCGCGTACGCGCTCAACATGATCGGCCCCGCCCTGACGGTGGACACCGCGTGCTCGTCGTCGCTGGTGGCCTTTCACCTGGCCTGCCAGGCGCTGGAGAACGGCGACTGCACCGTGGCGCTGGCCGGTGGCGTCACCCTGATGCTGCAGCCCGAGACGTTCGTGTCCATGTGCAAGGGCGGCTTCCTGGCCGCCGACGGCCGCAGCAAGCCCTTCGACGCGAGCGCGGACGGCTACGGGCGCGGCGAGGGCTCGGGCATGGTGGTCCTGAAGCGGCTCGAAGACGCCGAGCGCGACGGGGACCGGATCTACGCGGTGGTGAAGGCGACCGGGTCCAATCAGGACGGGCGCACCACCGCCATCACCGTGCCCAATGCCGATCTGCAGGAGGCCCTGGCGAAATCGGTGACCGAGCGGGCGGGCATCGCGCCGCACGAGGTCACCTATGTGGAGGCGCACGGGACCGGCACGCCGGTCGGCGATCCGCTCGAGCTGCGGGCCATCGGCCGCGCCTACGGACGGGTCGCGGAGCGCACCGGACCGCTGGGCGTGGGCTCGGTGAAGGCGCAGCTCGGGCACACCGAGGCGGCCTCCGGCATCGCCAGCGTCATCAAGTCGGCGCTGGCCATCACCCATCGCACGATCGCCCCCCAGGGCTGGCTCGACGCGCCCAACCCCGACATCCCCTTCGAGGAGCTCGGTCTGGCGCTGCAGCTGGAGGCCCAGCCGGTCGCGCCGGAGACGCGAATGACCATCGCGGTCAACGGCTTCGGATACGGCGGCACCAATGCGCACGCCATCCTCCAGGAGTACATCGCGGCGGAGGCGCCCGCCCGTGAGCCCGGACACCATGGGGTACTGCCGATTTCGGCCCGCAACGACCAGGCCGCTCGCGACCTGGCACGCGGCTTCGCCGAACTGATCGCGGCGGGCGCCGAACCCGCCCGGCTGGCCGAGGCGGCGTGGACGCGTCGCCACCATCACCCGGTGCGCGCCGGCCTGACCTTCGGTGACGATGCCGAGCTGGTGCGGGCGCTGGTGGACTTCGCCAATGGCGAGGGCCGCACCGCCAAGGTGATCACCCGCAAGGTGCCCGAGCCGGTCTTCGTCTTCACCGGCATGGGACCGCAGTGGTGGGCCATGGGCCGCCAACTGCTCACCGCCGGTGGCACTTTCGCCGCCGCGGCCGAGCGGATCGACGGCATGTTCCGGGAGATCTCGGGCTGGTCCATCGTCGAGGAACTGTTGCGGCCCGAGGAGGAATCGCGGGTCACCTCGACGGCGATCGCCCAGCCCGCCAACTTCCTGATCCAGGTGGCGCTGGTCGCGCTGCTCGAGGAGCTCGGGATCCGGCCCGCCGCCGTGGTCGGCCACAGCGTCGGCGAGGTGTCGGCCGCCTACGTCACCGGGATGCTCTCGCTGCGGGACGCGCTCCTGGTCAGCTATCACCGGGCGCGGTTGCAGGCCACCACGGCCGGTTCGGGCGGCATGCTCGCCATCGGCCTGCCGCAGGCTGCGGCCCTGGAGCTGATCGAGGGCGATGAGCTGGTCAGCATCGCGGCGGTCAACAGCCCGAGCGCGGTGACCCTGGCCGGCAATGAGCAGCGGCTCGACGAGATCGCCGAATCCCTCACCGAGCAGGGCGTTTTCGCGCGCCGACTACAGGTCGAGGTGCCCTACCACAGCTATCTGATGGACCCCATCCTCGACGAGCTGCGCACGGAGCTGGCCGATCTGGCGCTCGCCGATCCGCGAATTCCCCTGTGGTCCACCGTGACCGGCACCCGCGTCGGCGCGGGCGACTGGGATGCCGAGTACTGGTGCGCCAATGTGCGGCAGCCGGTGCGCTTCGCCGACGCCGTCACCGAGCTGGTGGGCGCGGGCAGCCGGGTGTTCCTGGAGGTCGGCCCGCATCCGGTGCTGGGAGCCAACATTCGCGAGATCCTCATCGGGGCGGGCGAGACCGGAACCACCGTCGCCACCCTCGATCGCAAGCAGGCCGACGACGAGAGCATCCGGCAGACCGTCGCGGGCCTCTACACCGCGGGCGTGCTCGATATCGACGCCCTCTTCGGCGCGGTCGTCACGCCGCACGTGGACCTGCCGCGCTATCCATGGCAGCGCACCCGGCTGCGCGTCGAACTGCTGGGCGTGCAACAGCTCAAGTACGGCACCCCCGGCGGCTACCGCATGCTCGGCGATCCGACGCTCGAGGACCCGACCACGGCCTGGCGCAGCCAGCTCAGCGTGGGCGATCTGCCGTGGCTGGCCGACCATGTGGTGGGCGGCTCCCGGATCCTGCCCGGCGCGGCCTATCTGGACGCGGCGCTGAGCGCGGCGGCGCTGCGCACCGAGTCCACCCGGGTGGCCGTCGAGGATGTCCGCTTCCTCGCGCCGCTGGTGGTGGACGAGGGCATGGCGCCGGTGGTGGAGCTGCACGTGGAGGAATCCACGCGGCGGTTCACGATTCGCTCCCGCGAGCCCGCGAGCATCAACTGGACCATCAATGCCACCGGCCGGCTGGTCGAGGGCGTGTACGAGCCGAGCAAGCCCGACCTGCCGGCGCTCGAGGAGATGCTCGCCATCGACCCGGACGCCTATTACACCGCCTTCGCCGCACGCGGCCTGGACTACGGCCCGGCCTTCCGCCGCGCCACCGAGCTGCGGGTGTCCGGCAATACCGTGGTCGCCACGCTGGACGGCGCCATCGCCCGCGACAGCGGCCACCTCGCCCACCCGGCCGTCGTCGACGCGGCCGTGCAGTGCTTCGGCGCGGTCCTCGCCGCCGCGCCGAATGCCGAACGGGGCGCGCTGGTTCCGGTCGCGGTGGAGGGGGTGCGAGTGTTCGCGCCCATCCCCGACCAGGTGACCGTGGTGGCGCGGCTGCACAGTGGTGACAATCTGACCTGCGACTACGACCTGCTCGACGCCGAGCGGAATGTGGTCATGCGGATCATCGGGCTGCGGCTGGGGGCCATCAACCCGGATCGCGGTGCGCTGCAACGGCTCACGGACTACTTCTACGAAAACCGCTGGGACATGCGGGAACCCGTGGACACCAGCGCGCTGCCGTCACCGGAGACGGCGTACACCCTGGCCATCGACCTCGCCACCGAGGCCGGTCCGCGCGCCGGTTTCATCGCGGGCACGACAGCACACGGTGAGGTGCTCGCGGTCGGCGATCCGACCCGCGAGGACCTGGAAGCCGTGGTGCGCGAACGGCTTCAGCAGATCGTGGCGCTGAGCGGCGTCGAGCGCACGCACGTCGTCCTGGTGGCGGGTTCGGAATACACCGACCTGGACGCGCTCTGGACGCTGCGCCGGATCGCGGTGACGATCGAGGGCTTCCTCGAGGACTGGCTGCAGCAGCGCGGCGACGAAATCCCCATGACCGGTGACGGTTCCATCCACGTCTCCCTGGTCACCGAGCGCGCCTTCGCGCACCCGGACGAGGATGCCGCGCCCGACCCGGCGCACGCCGCCCTCGCCGGCGCCCGCCGGGTGCTGCTCAATGAGCAGTCGCGGCTGCGCTGGCGGCTGATCGACGTGGATCCCGAGGTGGCCGAGGCGGATCTGGCCGCCGAGCTCGCCATCGCGGGCGCTTTCACCTACGACCACTCCGACGAGGTGGTGCTGCGCAACGGCCTGCGCTGGGTGACCGTGGTCGCCGCCACCCTGCCCGACCGGCTCGAAGCCCTGGACCGGGCCGAACCGCTCACCGATCCGGAGGCGAATTTCCGTCTGGAGCTGCCGAAGTCGCGGGTGCTGTCCCGGCTGGCGTGGCGGCGCTGCGACCGGCGCGCCCCGGGTCCGGCCGAGGTCGAGGTGCGGATCCTGGCCATCGGCCTGGGCTACAAGGACCCGCTCAAGGTCATCGGCGTGCTCGGCGAGCGCGAGATGACGGGCACCTTCTACGGCACCGAACCCGGCATGGAGGCCGACGCCGTCGTCGTCCGCGTCGGTGCGGACGTCGACAATGTGGCCGTCGGCGATCGGGTGTTCCTGACCTCCAAGGCCATGATCTCCCGCTTCCACACCACCGACGCGGACCTGATCACCCGGGTCGCCGACAGCACCGAGGTCGGCCAGTGCACGAGCACCGTGGCGTTCGCCACCGCCGAGCATTCGCTGCTGGAGCTGGCGCGGGTGCGGGCCGGCGATGTGGTGCTGGTGCACGGCGCGGCGGGCGGCGTCGGCTCGGCGGCGGTGCAGATCGCGAAACTGCACGGGGCCACCGTGATCGGCACCGCGGGCAGTGACGAGCGCCGGGCCTACGTCCTGTCGCAGGGCGCGGACCACGCGCTGGACTCCCGCTCGCTCAACTTCGCCGACGACGTCCTCGGCCTCACCGACGGCCGGGGCGTGGACGTGGTGATCAGCACCGCGCCCGGGGAGATCCTGCGCCGGAACTTCAAGGCGGTGGCCGAGTTCGGGCGCATCGTGGAGATCGGCAAGGCCGACATCTACACCGGCGGCGTGCTCGACCTGGGGTACTTCGACAAGAACCTCTCCTACCACTCCTTCGACCTGGACCGCATGCTCGCGTTCAAGCGCAGGCCCACCGGAGAACTCGTGCGGGGCGTGCACGAGAAGCTGGCCGCCGGGATCTACCGGTACCTCCCCTACGAGCTGTACGACACCGCCGACGTGGCCAAGGCCTTCGAGGACGTGGCCCGGTCGGCGCACTTCGGCCGCATCGCGGTGAGCCTGGAATCCGAAGCGCCGCAGGTGCGCCCGATGATTCCGGCGGTCACCGTGGATCCGGCGGCGCAGTACCTGATCACCGGCGGCTTCGGCGCCTTCGGCCTGGCCATGGGCCGCTGGCTGGTCGGGCTGGGCGCCCGGCGGCTCACCCTGCTCGGGCGCGGCGGCCCGCGGACCGAGGCCGCCCGGACCCAGCTCGCACTCTGGCAGGAACAGGGCGTCGAGGTGGTCGAGGAGCGGGTGGACGTCACCGACGCCTATGCCATGACCGCGGTGATCGCGCGGGCGCACACCGCCGAGCACCCGCTGCGCGGCGTCTTCCACACCGCGGGCAGTCTCGACGACAAGCGCGTACCCGATATGAGCCGGGACAGCCTCGCCACCGTGTACCGGCCCAAGGCCGAGGGCGTGATCGCACTGCGGCGCGGCATCGAGGCCGCCGGGGCCGAGCTCGACATGTTCGTGCTGTTCTCCTCCGGCAGCGCCATTTTCGGCAGCATCGGCCAATACGCCTACACCGCGGCCAATCTCGCACTCGATGCCACCGCGGACGTGGTGGCGCGGCAGGGCGGCACCGCGCTGTCGGTCGGCTGGGGCCACATGTCCGGCGGCGGGATGGCCGAGGACGAGTACGTGTCCCGCTACCTGCGCACCGCCGGATTCGATCCGATCAGCATGGAGGAGGGCGCCGAATACCTGGAGAAGGCACTGGAACTCGGCATCCACCATCAGGCGTCCATCATTCCCATCGACTGGTCCCGCGTGGCCGCCACGGTGTCCTGGTACGCCATGACCGGGCGCACCGCCGAACGTATCGCCGCCGCGGTCGAGGACAATTCGGCCGCGTCGCATCTGGTGGCGGCGCTGCGCGAGCTCGACGAGCAGAAGCGCGCCGATGTGGTGGCGCACATGCTGGCCGAGCAGCTGGCGGTGGTCATGGGCGTCGACGCCGACTCCATCGATCTGACCGTGCCGGTACCGGAACTGGGCCTGGACTCGCTGATGGCGGTGGAATTCGGTGCGCTGGTGAGCAAGACGCTCGGCGTGGACCTGATGTCCATGAAGGTCGGCCGGTCCTTCACCCTCCAGCAGGCCGGCGCCCGCGCGGCCGAACTCCTGGTCGGCGGCGACGCGGCGGCGACCGGCCAGGCGGTGCCGGCATGACCGAGTCCGCACGCGATCTGGCCCGGAAACTCCTGGCGGGCAACGGGATCAAGGAGACGACGGCCACGGGCACCGCGGCGCCGCACCCGGTGTCCACCGGGATCGCATCGCCGGGCCGGACCGCGGCCGCGCGCACCCCGCGCGGTCCCGGCCGTCAGTTCGCCGATCACCCCGATGTCGCCGCGGCCGTGGTGAAGCGGGCCGCCATCGGCGCCCTCTACGGGCAGTCGGGGATGCCGAACCCGGTGTTCCTGCCACGAACCGGCCCGAACGACACCGTGATCCGGGCCCTGGACACCGACCTGGTGAACTTCAGCGCCTACAACTACCTCGGGTTGTCCAGCCACCCCCGGGTGGTGCGGGCCGCCAAGGACGCGCTCGACCAGTACGGCGCGTCCGCGTCGGCCAGCCGGATCGTCTCCGGCGAGATCCCGCTCTACGGCGAACTCGAACAGCGGCTGGCCGGGATCTACGACGTGGGCGACGCCATGGTCACCACCAGCGGCTATCTCACCAATGCGGGAGTCATCGGCTTCCTGCTGCGCGAGGGTGATGTGGCCTTCTGCGACAGCCTGATTCACGGCAGCGTGGTGTCGGGCACGCAGTGGGCGGGTTGCCGCCGGATCAACTTCCGGCACAATGACCCGGACTCGCTGCGGTCGGTGCTGAAGATGTCGCGCTCCGGATTCGATCGGGCGATGGTGGTCATCGAAGGCCACTACTCCATGGACGGCACCGTCGGCCGCGTTGCCGAGCTGGCCGCCGTCGCACGGGAATTCGACTGTGCGGTCATGGTGGACGAGGCCCATTCGCTCGGCGTCCTCGGACCCACCGGGCACGGCATCCGCGAGCACTACGGCATGGCCGGCGCCGATGTGGACATCTGGATGGGCACACTGTCCAAGGCGCTGGGCAGCGTCGGCGGGTTCATCGCCGCCGACGCCGATCTCATCGGGGCGATGAAGTCGAGCGCGCCCGGCGTGGCCATGCTGACCGGCGGGCCCGTGCCCTCGGGCATCGCCGCGGCCCTGGCCGGGCTGGAGGTGCTGGAGGCCGAGCCGGAGCGGGTCACCCGGCTGTGGGAGAACGCGCGCCTGTTCGATGCCGCGCTGCGGGAGCGGGAGCTGAATCTCGGTGACTCCCAGGGCACCCCGATCCTGCCGGTGATCGTGCCGGGCGAGATCCGGGCCGGATTCGTCTCGGCCCACCTGCTCCAGCACGGCGTGTACGCCGGGGCCATTTCGGCCCCGGCGGTCCCGGTGGGCAAGGAGCGGCTCCGCTTCTTCATCACCTCGGAACACACGCGGCAGCAACTGCTCTCGGCGGCGGACCTGCTCGCCGAGGCGATTGCCATGTCCGGTCAGCTGCCCGCCGGCATGATGGGCTGACGCACCCCCGCGCGCTGTGGGCGGAGCGCGAACACCGCCCACAGCAGCAGGCCCAGCATGGTTGCGGCGACACCGATCTCGCACACCAGCGCCCAGCCGCCCGCCTCATAGGCCACCCCGGCGGTCACCGAACCGGCCACACCGCCCAGGAAGTAGGTGACCATGTACGCGGTCGTCAGGCGGCTGCGCGCGGCCGGATCGAGGGTGTAGATGGCGCTCTGATTGGTCAGATGCGCACCCTGGATGCCGAAGTCGAAGATCACCAGCGCGGCGATCAACGCGACCACGCTGTGCCCGCCCCAGGCCATCAGCGCCCAGCTCGCCAGCAGCACCAGCCAGGTCAGCGTGGTGACGCGGCGCAGGTGCCCGCGATCGGCCATCCGCCCGACCACGGGCGCGCCGAGCGCCCCGACCACACCTGCCAGACCGAACAGGCCGATGGTGAATTCGCCATAGTGGTAACCACTTCCGTGCGACCCGGACAGCAGGAACGCGATGGCCGTCCACACCGCCGAGAAGCAGGCCATGAGGATGAAGCCCAGCATCATGCGCTGCCGCAGCACCGCGTGCCGGCGGATCAAACCCAGGATCGAGGCCAGCACCTGCGGGTAGCTCTCGCCCGTGGCCGCCCGCGGCGTGGCGGGCGCGAGCAGGTACACGCTCACCGCCATCACCACCTGCAGTCCGGCCGCCACCAGCAGCACCGCCCGCCAGCCGCCCAGCTGCGCCACCGCCCCGGACAGCACCCGCGACAACAGGATTCCCAGCAGCAGTCCGCTCATCACCGTGCCGACCACCTGCCCGCGCCGGGCCGGATCGGCCAGCGCCGAGGCCCACGGCACCACCACCTGCGCGGCCGAGGCCGCGACACCGGTGGCCACCACCCCCGCGAACAGCACCGCGAAATCGGGCGCGAAGGCCGAAACCAGCAGGGCCGCAACCGAGGCCAGCAGCAGCACCGGGACCATACGGTGGCGGCGCAGGAAGTCGCCCAGCGGCACCAGCAGGGCCAGGCCGCACAGATAGCCGATCTGCGCGGCGCTGACCAGCAGGGCCGCGGTCGCGGTGGAGATGCTCAGATCCCCGGCCACCTGGTGCAGCAGGGGTTGCAGATAGTAGTTGCCGGCCGCGGAGGAGCCCGCGGTCACCGCGAACACCAGCACCGTCGTCCGGGTCAGCGCTGCGCTGGCCGCGGTCGCGGTGTCGGGCGCGGTCGCGGTGTCGGGCGCGGGCCGGGTGGGGGCCACGGTCATCGAATCAGTCACCAGTCCATGGTGGGTGTGCCGATGGATCAACAAAAGCGATGGTTTTCGATACTGCCATCTCTGAAGTAGATGGCATCGGTAGGCTCGGAGCATGGAGTTGCGTCAGATCGAATGCTTCCTGGCCTGCTGCGACCATCGGTCCTTCACCGCCGCGGCCCGCGCTCTCAATCTGGTCCAATCGGCGGTCTCCACCAGCGTCGGCAAGCTCGAACACGAACTCGGGGTGCGCCTGTTCGACCGCACGCCGCGCACCCTGGAACTCACCGAGGCGGGGCGGGCCATGGTCGCTCCCGCCCGGACGCTGCTACGCGCCCGGCGCGACATCGTGGACGCCATCGACGCCGCTCGCGGCGAGATCCGCGGCGAGGTGGTGGTCGGCAATCTCATGAACATCCACAATCTCGACCTGGCGGGCATCATCGCCCAACTGCACCAGCGGTTTCCGGCGGTGACCCTGCAGATGCGGCAGAGCATTTCCGGTGTCGCGGGCAATGTGGCCGGGCTGCGCGACAATTCGCTCGAGCTGGCGCTGCTGGCCGGCATGAGCAGCGAATTTCCGGGCATCGCCACACATCTCATCGCCGAGGAGACCCTCGTGCTCTGCACCGGGCCGGACCATCCGCTGGCGGGGCGTCCGTTCCGGGCCGCCGACCTGGACGGCGTTCGCTACATCGACTTCCCGCCGGGCTGGGGCATCCGCACCATCGCCGACGAGCTGTTTCCGGGCCGCGTTCCCGTGATCGAGGTGGCCGACCAGGCCTTCGCACTGGAATTGGCCGCCAAGGACTTCGGGATGGTCCTCATCCCGAAGTCCGTCGCGCTGCTCTCCCCCGGCGTGCCCCACTCCGAATTCGCACCCCGGCCGCTGCCCTGGAAACTGTGCGTCGGCCACGCAGTCGAGCGCACGCCGTCGAATGCGGCTCGCACCGTGATCGAGGCCCTCACGGCGAACAACGCGCTCAGGAACCGGTGATCGCGGGCGGGCCGGTGACGGTCAGCGGCGGGACCGGGCCGGTATGGAGCTCGATCTCCACCAGGGACAGCTGACCGGTGCAGCCCTGACTCAGGCGGGAGGTGCCGCGATCGTCGGTCAGCGCGTTCGGGTTTCCGTGGCGACAGCAGGCCGGGTCGGCCGGGTCGGGGTCGTACCAGGCGCCGGTCGACAGCTGCGCGACTCCGGGACGTACCGCGTCGCTGATATCCAGTCCGGCCAGACAACTGCCGCGGTCATTGAAGATCCGGACGATGTCACCCGCGGCGAGGCCGCGGGCGGCGGCGTCGTCGGGATGCAGCCGGACCGGTTCACGGCCGGAGATTTTCGTGGACTGGCTGTGCGCGCCGATATCCAGCTGACTGTGCAGCTTGGTGCGGGGCTGGTTGGCCACCAGCTGCAGCGGGAACCGCGCCGCCAGCGGGCTGCCCAGCCACTCGTCGGGCTCGAGCCAGACCGGATGTCCCGGGCAATCGTCGTAGCCGAAGCCCGCGATGGTCTCGGAGAAGATCTCGATCCGGCCGCTCGGGGTGCGGAGCGGGTGCGCCGACGGGTCGGCCCGGAAGTCCGCGAACGCGATGTGCTCCTCGGCCTCGATGGGCAGGTCTATCGACTCCCCGGCCCAGAACGAGTCGTAGTCCGGCACCTCGTGACCGCGGTCGTGCAGCCGCTCGCGCCATTCGTCGTAGAGGTGGCGCAGCCACTCCCGCGTTGTCCGTCCCTCGGTGAATTCCTTTCCGAAGCCCAATCTTTCGGCCAGCTCACCGAACATCCAGTAGTCGTCACGGGCCTCGCCGTGCGGGCGGGTCAGGGCCGGCATCGGGAACAGGAAGCGGTCGCCCTCGCCGGAGCCGTAGTCGTCGCGTTCGATCGTCATGGTCGACGGGAGCACGATGTCGGCGTGCCGGGCGGTGGCCGTCCAGAACGGATCGTGCACCACCACCGTGTCCGGCCGGCCGAACGCGGTGCGCAGCCGGGCCAGGTTCTGGTGGTGATGGAAAGGATTGCCGCCGGCCCAGTAGACCAGCCGGATAGTCGGATACGTCCGGTGCTCGCCGTTGTATTCGTAAGGCGCGCCGGGGTTCAGCAGCATGTCCGCGATGCGCGCGACCGGAATGAAGTCATCGACGCCGTTGACGCCCTGGGGCAGGCGCGGCGGCGACGTGAGTCGCACGGCCAGACCGACATTCGCGGCCGACCCGTAGCCGTGGCCGAATCCGCCACCGGGCAAACCGATCTGGCCGAGCATGGCGGCGAGGACCACACCGAGCCACAGCGGTTGCTCGCCGTATCGGGCGCGTTGCAGCGACCAGCTCACCGTGACCAGCGTGCGCGTGCCCGCCATCTCCCGCGCCAGCGTGCGAATCCGTTCCGCGGCAATGCCGGTGATCGGCTCGGCCCACTCCGGATCCTTGACGACGCCGTCGACCGCACCGCGCAGATAGCCGGCGAAGCGCTCGTAGCCGACGGTGTAGCGGTCCAGGAAAGCGTTGTCCGCCAAGCCTTCCGCGTCCATCACCTGGGCGAGCGCGAGCATCAGGGCGGTATCGCTGCCGGGCCGGGCGGAGATCCATTCGGCTTCCGCTTCGGCCGGAATATCGTCGCGCAGCGGCGAGACGGTGACGAACCGGCAGCCGTTCTTCCGCGCCGTCTCGATCCAACCGCGACCGTTGTGCCGCGAGACTCCGCCCGGCGACACCGCTGTGTTCTTCGGCGACAGTCCCCCGAACGAGACCACCAGCCTCGAATGCTTCGCCAGCACCGATTTCGTCGTTGCGCGCGACATGATCGTGCCCATATCCGCGAGGATGTGCGGCAGCAACACCGTCGACGCGCCCAGGCTGTAGCTGTTGCGGTGCGAGACATACCCGCCGAGGCAGTTCAGGAAGCGGTGAACCTGGCTCTGCGCGTGGTGGAATCGCCCGGCGCTGGCCCAGCCGTAGGAGCCGCCGTACACCGCGGTCGGTCCGAATTCGCGGTACACCCTGGACAATTCACCGGCCAGCAGATCCAGCGCGGTGTCCCAGGACACCGGCACGAACTCGTCGGCTCCGCGCGCCGCGGGTCCCGGACCGTTCTCGAGCCAGCCCTTTCGCACATAGGGCTGCGAGATGCGCGCCGGATGATGTTGGGCCGAGGCCACATTCTCGATCAGCGGGGTGGGTTCCGGATCACCTCGCCAGGGTCGGACCGCGGTGAGCCGGTCCCCGTCGCTGCTCGCCTCGAAAACGCCCCAGTGGGTGAGATGCGTGGCCATCCGACCAACATACGCCCGGCAGACCCCGCCGGCTCGTTCGGCGACACCCCGGCGCGGCTCGAGAACAGCTGCACAACCATGTCGAAAACACTGCGCGGTAACGGATTACACGGCCGTGAGCTGGATCGCGACTACCGGCGGGCGGTCCACGCGGATCCGGCGGTCGGTCCACGCGGATCCGGTGGTCGGCCCAGGCGGATCCGGCGGGCGGTCCACGCGGATCCGGCGGTCGGCCCAGGCGGATTCGTCGACCCAGCGGGGTTGCGCAATCGATAACTCGGAGTACGCTCATTTTTGAGTCAACTCAGTTTTCCGATCCGGGTTGGAGGTGTCCGATGGTCACGCAGGCCAAACCGGTGCACGTCGGCCGACGCCAGCGCAAGATGCACGACAAGCAGTCACGCATCTTCGAGGCCGCCGCCGCCCTTTTCGCTGAGCACGGATTCGATAGAGTTACCACTCAGCAAATCTCCGATCGGGCGGATATCGCCGCCGGGACACTGTTCCGCTACGCCGCCACCAAGGGTGAGTTGTTGCTGATGGTCTACAACGAGGAATTACGCACCGCGCTGGCGGACGGCGCCGCCGCGGCCCGCACGCAGACCGATACCGTCGAGGCGGTGACGGCCCTGCTGCGCCCGCTCCTGCGCGCGGCCGAGCAGCGGCCCGAGAACACCATCGTCTATCAGCGTGAGCTCCTGTTCGGTTCACCCACCGACACCTACCGCTCCGAGGGCCTGGCCCTGGTGGCCGGGCTGGAGTCCATGATCGCCGAGCGGCTCATCGCCCACGCGCGCCGCGACGGGATCGGCACGCCGCACGGCGACGAAACCGCATCGGCGCGTTGGGAAGAGCAGGCCAGGCTGGCGGGGCGCAGCATCTTCGCGGTCCTGCACCTGGCGCTGGTGCAACCGTCCACCGGAGCGCATCCCGGCCACGACGCCATGGCGGATCTGCGGGCGCAGATCGCACAGATAATCGCAGGATTCTTCACATCCCCAGGGAGGCAATGACAATGAGCATCGACATCCGCAAGGTCACCGTGCTCGGCACCGGAGTTCTCGGTTCCCAGATCGCATTCCAGACCGCGTTCCGCGGATTCGACGTCACCGCGTACGACATCACCGATGAGGTGCTGACCGCGGCGCGCGGTCGCTTCGACAAGCTGGCCGCCACCTACCGCGCGCAGGTGCCGGGCGCGGGCGACGGCAAGGCCGAGACGACCGCGGCGGGCATCGCGCTGAGCTCCGATCTGGCCGCGGCGGTCGCCGACGCCGACCTGGTGATCGAGGCGGTTCCCGAGGTGCTCGCCATCAAGCAGGACACCTACGAGAAGCTGGGCAAGCTCTCGCCCGAGCGCACCATCTTCGCCACCAACTCCTCCACGCTGCTGCCCAGCGCCATGAAGGACTTCACCGGCCGCCCGGACCGGTTCCTGGCGCTGCACTTCGCGAATCAGGTGTGGCACTTCAACACCGCCGAGATCATGGGCACCCCCGACACCGATCCGGCCGTCTTCCAGGCCGTCGTGGATTTCGCCACCGCCATCGGCATGGTGCCCATCGAACTGCACAAGGAGAAGGCCGGCTACGTCCTGAACTCGCTGCTGGTGCCGCTGCTGGACGCGGCCATGAACCTGGCCGAGGGCGGCTACGCCGAGCCCGAGGCGGTGGACAACACCTGGCGCATCGGCACCGGCGCGCCGGCCGGACCATTCCAGATCCTCGACATCATCGGCCTGACCACGCCTTACAACATCATGGCCCACGGCGACGAGAACGCCCAGCGAATCGCCAAGTGGCTCAAGGAGAACTACATCGACCAGGGCAAGCTCGGCCTCGCCACCGGGGAAGGGTTCTACAAGTACACGGCGTGATTCGAGACGGGAGTTCTCATGTTCTACAGCAGTGGCAATTACGAAGCCTTCGCGCGGCCGCGCAAGCCGGCGGGCGTCGAGGACAAGACGGCCTGGTTCGTGGGGTCGGGCCTGGCCTCGCTCTCCGGGGCGGCCTTCCTCATCCGTGATGGCCAGATGCCCGGTAGCAAGATCACCATTCTGGAAGAGCTGAAGTTGCCGGGCGGCGCGCTCGACGGCATTCGGGAACCCGAGAAGGGCTTCGTCATTCGCGGTGGCCGCGAGATGGAGAACCACTTCGAGTGCCTCTGGGACCTCTTCCGGACCATCCCGTCCATGGAGGTCGAGGACGCGAGCGTGCTCGATGAGTTCTACTGGCTCAACAAGGACGACCCGAACTTCTCCCTCGAGCGGGCCACCGTGAACCGCGGTCAGAGCGCCCAGACCAAGAACCTCTTCACACTGAACGACAGGGCGCAGCAGGACATCACCAAGATCTTCCTCGCCACCCGTGAGGAGATGGAGGGCAAGCGCATCGACGAGGTGTTCTCGAAGGACTTCTTCGCGAGCAACTTCTGGATGTACTGGCGCACCATGTTCGCCTTCGAGGAGTGGCACAGCGCCCTCGAGATGAAGCTGTACCTGCACCGGTTCATCCACCACATCGGCGGCCTGCCGGACTTCTCGGCACTGAAGTTCACCAAGTACAACCAGTACGAGTCGCTGGTGCTGCCGCTCTACCGCTGGCTATTGGACCAGGGCGTCACCTTCAAGTTCGACACCACCGTCACCGATGTCGACTTCGACCTCACCGCGGATCGCAAGCAGGCCACCCGGATCCACTGGATCTCGGAGGGAGTCGAGGGCGGCGTCGACCTCGGGCCGGAAGATCTGCTGCTGATGACCATCGGCTCGCTCACCGAGAACTCCGACGAGGGCGACCACCACACGCCCGCCAAAGTCGACGCGGGTCCGGCCCCGGCGTGGGATCTGTGGCGCCGAATCGCCGCCAAGGACAAGGCCTTCGGCCACCCGGACGTATTCGGTTCACACATTCCCGAGACCAAGTGGGAGTCGGCCACCGTCACCACGCTGGATCAGCGCATCCCCGAATACATTCAGAAGATCTGCAAGCGGGATCCCTTCAGCGGCAAGGTCGTCACCGGCGGCATCGTCACCGCGAAGGACTCCAACTGGCTGATGAGCTGGACGGTCAACCGGCAGCCGCATTTCAAGCAGCAGCCGAAGGACCAGATCGTGGTCTGGGTGTACTCGCTGTTCGTCGACAAGCCCGGCGACTACGTGAAGAAGACCATGCAGGAGTGCACCGGTGCGGAGATCACCCAGGAGTGGCTGTACCACCTGGGCGTTCCCGAAGCGGACATCCCCGAGCTGGCCGCGAGCGGCGCCAAGTGCGTGCCGGTCATGATGCCCTACGTGACCGCCTTCTTCATGCCCCGCAAGGCGGGTGACCGCCCGGACGTGGTCCCGGAGGGTTCGGTCAACTTCGCCTTCATCGGTCAGTTCGCCGAGACCAGCCGCGACTGCATCTTCACCACCGAGTACTCGGTGCGCACCGGCATGGAGGCGGCGTATCGGCTGCTCGACATCGAACGCGGCGTCCCGGAGGTCTTCAACTCCACCTACGACGTCCGTACCCTGCTGGCCGCCATGAGTCGCCTCCGCGACGGCGATCCCATCGACCTCCCGGGCCCGGACCTGCTCTGGCGCGCGCTGGCGAAGCGCCTCGGCAACAACGAGATCGGCGAACTGCTCACCCAGTACGGTCTCGTCGAGAAGTAGGCGGTACGGATTCCGCCCGACGTGGCACGACGGCCCGGTCCCGTGGGGACCGGGCCGTTGTCGTCAGTCCGGGCAGTCGTGCCAGGCCACCCGCGCGGCTAGATCGTGTGCGGCCGTGGTCGGGGCGACACCGCGCGGCAGCCGCTCGAACAGCGGCCGTCCCACCTGGCGTTCCAGCGCCTGCAGCTGGGTGGTCACCGTCGGCTGCGAGAGGCGACCTGACCCGCGGCGGCGGTGATCGACCCGGCCCGGTAGACGGCCAGGAAGGTCCGCAGCTGCGTCAGGTCCATGGAGCCATCGGCCTGCCTATGTCGCACCCGGTGAGTCTATTGGTGCGGTGATGCGCGGGCGCCGCGGGCGCGGGTTCAACAGCGCTTTTATAGGCAACTTATTGAATATCAATGACCTGGACATCCTCAGGAACTGCGCGCTACTGTTCGAAGTTAGTAGACAATGATTTGACTATAGGAAACGAGGGAATCATGCACCCCTTCCGCAAGGCCGTCGAGGCCCGTGACGAGGCGGCCATGGCGGCCCTGCTCGCCGACAATGTGGTGTTCACCAGCCCGGTCGCCTTCAAGCCCTACCCGGGCAAGGCCATCACCGCGGCCATCCTGCGCGGTGTCATGCGGGTGTTCGAGGACTTCCGCTACATCAAGGAGATCGGCGCGGCGGACAGCAGCGATCACGCACTGGTCTTCGAGACCACGGTCGCGGGCAAGCGCATCACCGGATGCGACTTCCTGCACTTCGACGCCGACGGCCGGATCGACGAGTTCATGGTGATGGTGCGTCCGCTCTCCGGCGCGCAGGCGCTCGCCGAGGCGATGGCCGCGCAGTTCGAGCGAATCCAGGCCGAGGCCATCGCGCAAATCGAACAGGAGGCAGCAGCGGCCGAACGCCAAGCGGCGGGCTCGTGAACGAGTTCGACCCGACGCCCGTGCCGGCCGATTTCCTGGGATGATCCACGAACAGTCACCGAAAGGCCGATCCGCCATGACCGATGGCAGGTACACCCGATACGTCGCCCTGGGCGACAGTCAGACCGAGGGCGTGGGCGATGGCGACGACCTGACCGGCCTGCGTGGGTGGGCGGACCGGCTGGCCGAGCGTCTCGCCCTCACCAATCCCGAACTGCGCTATGCCAATCTGGCGGTGCGCGGCAAGCTGGCCCACCAGATCCGCGACGACCAGCTGGACGCGGCGCTGGCGCTGCGCCCGGATCTGGCCACCGTGCTGGCCGGCATGAACGATCTGCTGCGCCCGAACTTCGACCCGGACGAGATCGCCGGGCACGTCGAGGCCATGTTCGCCGCGCTCACCGCCACCGGCGCTGTGGTGGCGACGCTGACCTTTCCCGATGTGGCCGAGACGATCCCGCTGGCCCGGCCGATTCGCGGCCGGATCGCGGCGATCAACGACCGGCTGCGGTCGGCGGCCCAGCGGCACGGGGTTCTGGTGGCCGAGACCGGCCACCATGCCGTGGTGACCGATCCCCGCCTGTGGGACGCGGACCGGCTGCACGCCAGCCCGCTCGGGCACCAGCGCATCGCCGACGCCGTGGCCGAGGCGCTGCGGCTGCCCGGTGCGAACGACGCCTGGACCCGTCCGCTGATCCCGGATCTGCCCGAGCACGGGGCGTTGCGCTCGATCGCGGCCGAATTCCAATGGGCGGCAACCGCGCTGGGGCCGTGGGTGATGCGCCGCCTGCGCGGCATCTCCTCCGGTGACCGGCGGGTGCCCAAGCGCCCGGTGCCGCTCCCGGTGCGCGTCTAGACGTTGACCCCGTAATCCCGTGCGATTCCGGCCAATCCGGAGGCGTAGCCCTGTCCGATGGCCCGGAACTTCCACTCGGGGCCGTGCCGGTACAGCTCGCCGAACACCATCGCGGTCTCGGTCGAGGCGTCCTCGGTGAGGTCGAAGCGGGTCAGCTCCGACCCGGTGACGGCGTCCACGACCCGGATGTAGGCATTGCGCACCTGCCCGAAGGCCTGGCGCCGGGTCTCGGCCTCGTAGATCGATACGGGGAAGAAGATATTGGTGATGCTCGGCGGCATGGCCGCCAGATCCACGGTGATCACCTCGTCGTCGCCCTCGCCCTCACCGGTGAGGTTGTCGCCGGTGTGCTCGATGGTGCCCTCCGGGGACCGCAGGTTGTTGTAGAACACGAAATGCCTGTCGGAGACGACACGCTGATTCGGCCCGCAGGCGAGGGCACTGGCATCGAGATCGAAATCGGCTCCGGTGGTACTGCGTACGTCCCACCCCAGGGCGACGGCCACCTTCGCCAGATTCGGCGCCTGCTTCGACAGCGAGACATTGCCGCCTTTGGCCAGACTGACACTCATCGCATTACCTTCCCTCCGCGCGCGGTACCTCCACACCCAATCGTCCTCGCGCAGCGAGACGGAAGCCACCTCGCCGTGCGAGACCGAGGTCGCCGAATCCGCATCCAGCTGTTCGGCGATCACGGCGATCCGGCGTTGCAGGGCGAGCAGTTCGATCAGGTCGCGATTCCTCGGCCCCACCGCGCCTTCGGAGACGGCCCCCGCGCGCACCGCCTCGGCGTGCGCGTCCAGCACCGCCGCCCGTAACCGCGCGGCCAATGCCGCCCGCGGCACCGCCGACTCGGGGCCCACCGCCCCGAGCCCCGCCCACGGCTCCCCCTTACCGAGCGTCACGCCTCGAATGTACCTGCACGGCAGGTCAACCGAGTGTGCTCCAGAACTCGCAGCGGTGGTCGGCGTAGAAGGCATCGGAGAACTGGTTGCCGCCGGGGCGGAAGGAGAGGAATGACGGTGCGGCCGTGGTGTATTGCGGGATGGCGGGCAATCCTTGCGGATCCGCGGTGCCCTCGGTGATGAAGCGGGTCCAGTAGCGGCGCATTTCGTCCTGCAGGCGCTGCTGGCCGGGGGTCATGGCGACGTGCAGGAGCGGGCCGGCCTGCACGAGGTCGAAGAGGGAGGGGAGTTCCGCGGCGTGGTAAGCGCCCATCGGGAAGGTGCTGGGCGGGGCCAGGGCGGTCCGGTCGTCGAATTCGTAGACATAGGTGGGGTTCTGGCGGCCGAAGTCGCCGACCTGGTCGACCAGCGTACAGACGAACTTGTCGGTCCAGGCCCGGATGAGCGCCAGCGCCGGTTGCGCGTAGTCGCCGAGGGGGTACTCCACCATGATCCGATCGACCTGCGCCCGGCCCATGCCGCCCAAGCGGGAGGTGAGCAGGGTGGGATAGTCCGCGGCGGTCATCCTGGCGCCGAGCGGGATGCCGTAATCCATCCACACCCACAGCGCCATCTCGTCATGGTTGGAGCCGATGAAGGTCGGAACATGGGTAATCCCACCGGCTTTCAGCACGGAAACGGGATCACGCGGGAGAAAGTCGTTGCCGTACACCACATCCGCCGACTCCGGCGCGCGATCGACGAGCACGTCCGCCGGAAGACTGCGCAGACAGACCGCGTCCGCTCCCGGGCATCCGGCTCCGTCCGCCCAGGCATCACCCTCGGCCTCGGCGGCGGCGAGGGCTTGCCCGGTGCACAAGCCGCTCTGCATCATGGCCGCCTGGAACAGCCCCGCCGAGGAGGGCGTGGCCAGCTGCGCGCAGATCGAAACCCCGCCCGCCGATTCACCGTCCACCGTCACCCGGTTCGGGTCGCCGCCGAACGCCGCGATATTGCGCTGCACCCAGCGCAGCGCGGCCTGCTGATCCATCAGCCCGTAGTCCCCCGAGCCGTCGCCCTCGTCCAGTGCCGAGGCGGCCAGGAAGCCGAACGTCCCGAGCCGGTAGTTGATGGTGACGACGATGCTGTCGCCATCGGGCTGCGACACCAGAGGCGCTGCGCCGTACATGCTTCCGGTGCCCGTCTGCAGGCCGCCGCCGTGGATCCACACCATGACCGGCAGGCCGCGGCCGTCGGCGGGCAGGGTGGGCGGGGTCCAGACGTTCAGGTAGAGGCAGTCCTCATCGGTCGAGCGCAGCCCGCCCACGCCCGTGGCCTGCGCGCATTTCGGCCCGGCGTCGCGGGCCTCGCGGACGCCCGGCCACGGCGGCACCGGTGCCGGTGGCCGCCAGCGCAGCGCGCCCACCGGCGGTGCGGCGTAAGGGATTCCATTGAAGAGCCGGTAGTCCGGGGCGAGCACGCCGTGCAGGCTGCCGCTGTCGATGGCGACGGTGTCGGCGGCAGCCGGCCGGGCCCGCGCCACCGGTCCGTTCACCGCGAAGACCGTCACCAGCAGGGCCACCACCGAGAGCACCGTCCCGGCTCCCCATCCCATCCACTTCCGGTCGCGCACGATCACCCGAGCCTCCTGGGCCAGCAGCGTTATCGCGTAACCGTTCGATACTAATCGGCTGTCCGGTACGGAGGCCCGGAGTCTCGAGATGCGCGCAAAACCCCTGCATACGAGTGGGTCACCGCGCGGCGGCCGTCTCACGGCGAGACGGCCGTTGACAGTCGGTTCAGCGCCGGAAACCGTGGGCGCATGACCCCGACCTCACCCGACGCGCTCGACCTGTTCGACCCCGCGCACCTCGACGATCCCTATCCGCTGTACCGGCGACTGCGCGAGGAATCGCCGGTGTACCGCATCCCGGGCACCGACTTCTACCTGGTGACCTCATGGGATCTGGTGACCGAGGCGGTGAATCGGCCCGCCGAGTTCTCCTCGCACCT
The DNA here is from genome assembly GCF_042754245.1 of Nocardia sp. NPDC059228. Taxonomy (NCBI): domain Bacteria; kingdom Bacillati; phylum Actinomycetota; class Actinomycetes; order Mycobacteriales; family Nocardiaceae; genus Nocardia; species Nocardia sp. NPDC059228. The sequence goes on from NZ_JBHZAL010000009.1 coordinate 115,498, forward strand.
CACCGGCGCGCTGCTGCGGCAGCAGGGCCGGCCGCCCGCCACCTTCGACATGGACGGCGGCGGCCAGGCCATCCACGTGCTGGCCACCGAGGACGATCCCGGCCACCAGGCACAGCGGAAACTGGTCCAGCCCTTGCTGGCCAAGCGGATTCACGGGCTCGGAACCACCGCCGCCGAGCTGGTGGACCGGTTGTGGGCCGAGCAGCTGCACGGCGATCGCATCGACTGGGCGACCGGCATGGCCGACCGGCTGCCGCTGGCGCTGGTCGCCGACATCATCGGGCTGCCGGACGCGGATGTGCCGCAACTTCTCACGTGGGCCTACGACAGCACCGAGATGCTGGGCGGGGTCGTCGAGGCCGAACGCTTCGGGCAGCTGGTCACCGCCGCCACCGAGCTGGCCGCCCACCTGCACACCAGGTTCGCCGCCGCCCGAGAGGATCCGGGCGACGACCTGCTCGGCGTACTGGCCCGCGCCTGCACGGCCGGCGACATCACCGACGCGGTGGCGGTGCTCATCCTGGTCCAACTCGTCGGCGCGGGCGGCGAATCCACCGCCGGGCTGATCGCCAACGCCGCGCGCCTGCTCGCCACCCGCCCGGAACTCCAGGACGAGCTGCGCCGCGAACCCGCGCTGCTGCCCGCGTTCCTCGACGAGGCGCTGCGGCTGGAATCGCCCTTCCGGGGCCATCATCGGCACGTCACCATCGATACCGCGCTGGGCGGCACCGAGATTCCCGCGGGCAGCCACGTGCTGCTGCTGTGGGGTGCGGCCAATCGGGATCCGGCCCGCTTCGAGCATCCCGACGCCATCGACCTGGACCGCCGCAGCGGGGCCAACAATCTCGCCTTCGGGCGCGGCATCCACTTCTGCATCGGCTCGGCGCTGGCCAAACTGGAGGCCACCGCGGCCCTGACCGCGCTGCTGGACCGCACCACCGGATTCACCCTCGTCGAAGACGCCCCGCCGCAGTGGTTTCCGAGCATTTTCGTGCGCCGTCACCGCAACCTGCCGCTGCGCATCCGCTGATCCGCGCGGATTCTTCCGCGCGTCCGCCGCGTGCCGAAGGCTCGGTCACGGCATGATCGTCGTCGATCGGGGGGATTCACCGTCGTGACCACAGGAAAAGGGGTTCTGTTCGTGAAGACCGTGTACCTCCGCCGCATCGCCCTGGCCACGCTCGCCTGCGCCGTCTCCGGCGCCTTCGCCGCCCCCGCGTCCGCCGACGCGGCCCCGCAGCGGATCACGCTCGACTACTCCAAGGGCCGCTGCGCCCAGACCACCCTGCTGGCCCACTCGTTCACGCCGACCACGCTGGAGATCACCACCTCCAACAACTTCACCGACGACGCCAAGATCGATATGAACGGGCAGCGCACCCCGCTGCCCGACACCTACGGCGCCCAGACCACCCAGATTGACCTGGGCACCCCGATGCCCGGGGTCATCCCCTTCGAGGTCTCCGGCTCGGAGTGGCCGGGCAGCGCCGGCACCGGCTGCAAGGGCTGGATCATCATCGCCTGACACGTCCGCGAGAACGACCGAGCCCCGGAGGTTCTCCTCCGGGGCTCGGTCGTTTCGGCTCACTTGCCGTGGGCGCGCAACTGGTACAGACCCTGGGTCTCGGCCACCACCACGCCATTGGCATCGGTCACCACGGCCTCGAGAGTGAAGTCGGCCTTGCCCTTGGCCGCGGCCTCCTCGGTGATGCGCGCGATCTCCTCCTCCGACAGCGTGGCCTCGGCGCGCACATCGGTGGCGGCGGGCTTGCGGAAGAAGATGTGCAGATCCTTCACCAGGGGGTAGTACTTGGCGGTGTCGAAGCTGGCGATGGCGATAGCGCCGCCCAGGATCTCCGCGACGGTGAACAGCACGCCGGCGTACATGACGCCGAAGTGATTGCCGTTGCCCTCGACCGGCACCGTGGTGGCGGCGAAACCGGGGCGCACCTCGTCGGCCCGCACCCCCATCTTGTGCGCGATCGGAATCGTGAACTCCAGACCACCGTTCACGACCTCGTTCAGCGGCGGGGCATCGTTCCCCATGCGGACCTCCTCGTCCCGGAAATAGGGCAACTTACTGACGTATTGCCAACAACGTGAATCATTATGGGTGAGAGGGTTGCGGCGCAACTCTTTCAGCCCCTGGGTGAAACCCGCCACATTCGGGCAAATCATCCCATGTCACCTCTAGTATGCAAGTTGTGTCCAAGACCTTCTCCGCCGCCGAGCGTGCCTACCGCGAAATCAAGGAACGCATCCTGAGCGGCGACCTGCCGGGCGGCGAGCTGGTCAGCGAGAACGAGATCGCCGGGGAGCTGGGCACCTCCCGCACCCCGGTCCGCGAGGCCTTCCTCCGGCTCGAGACCGAGGGCTGGATGCGGCTCTACCCCAAGCGCGGTGCGCTGGTGGTGCCGGTGCCCTCGCGCGAGGCCGAGCATGTGATCCATGCCCGCTACATCGTGGAAACCGGCGCGGTGGACGCGCTCACCCGTATCGCCCGCGCGGGGCTGATCCCCCGGCTGCGCGAATCCCTGGACCGCCAGGGCGGACTCGCCGACGCGGGCGACCTCGACGAATTCGCCATCGTGGACGCCGATTTCCATCGCGAGTACGTGGTGGCCGCCGACAATCCGCTGCTCATCGGCTTCTACGACTCGCTGCGCGAGCGCCAGCGCCGGATGAACAGCGTTGCGCTGCATCGCGGCGAGACCCATCCGCACCGGATCATCGAGCAGCACACCCGGCTCGCCGATCTGATCGAAGCCGCCGACGCCGCCGGTTTCGCCGAAGCACTCGCCGAGCACCTCACCGACGTGCACGGCGTGACCCTGAGAGGACTGTGATGGCGACGCTGACAGCCGTCGGCACCCGCACCACCGGTATCGGCACCCATCCCAGGGCGTGGCTCGGCGTGGCCGCGGCGATCTTCGCGATTGCCTGGGGCGGCAATGAATTCACGCCGCTGCTGGTCATGTACAAGCGGGACGGGCTGCCCGTCACCACGGTGGATCTGCTGCTGTTCGAATACGTGCTGGGCATCGTCCCCGCGCTGCTCATCGGCGGCCCGCTCTCCGACCGCTACGGCCGTCGGCCGCTGATGCGGCCCGCGCCCTTCATCGCGGCCACCGGCTCGACCCTGCTGGCCTTCGGATCCGCTTCCGTCCCCATGCTTTCCGCCGGACGCGTGCTGTGCGGCATCGCGCTGGGCCTGGCCATGGCGGTGGGCAGCAGCTGGCTCAAGGAACTCTCGCAGCCGCCGTTCACGGCCGAGACCGCCTCGGGCACCGGGGCGCGCCGCTCGGCCATGAGCCTCACCGGCGGCTTCGGCGTGGGCGCGGGCGTGGCCGGGGTGCTGGCCCAGTGGGCGCCGTGGCCGGACACCCTCGCCTACCTGATCAATGTGACGCTGTGCGTGCTGGCGGCGGCGCTGCTGTTCCGCGCCCCGGAAACCACTGCCCCGCAGGCGAATCCGGTCCGACTGCTGGACGATCTGAAGGTCCCCGCCGCCGCGCACCACCGTTTCCGCACCGTGGCGCTGCCGGTGTGCCTGTGGCTGTTCACCTCGTCCGCGGCGGCCTACGCCATCATGCCGACGCTCATGATGCCCAAGGTGCACGGCGCGCCCATCGCCTTCTCGGCCCTCATCACGGTCATCACGCTGGGCTGCGGGTTCGGCATCCAGTCCGTCGCCCGCCGCATCGACCGGCCGGGCTCGCTGCGCCTGCCGGTCCTGGCACTGAGCCTGGTGATCACCGGAATGGTGCTGGCCGCAGCGGCTTCCGCCACCCTCACCATGTGGCTGACCGTGCTGACCGCCATCGCATTGGGTATGGGCTTCGGCAGCGGCCTGGTCGCGGGCCTGCTCGAGATCGAGCGCATGGCCCGGCCCGACGACCTCGCGGGACTGACCGCGGTGTTCTACGCGGTCAGCTACCTCGGCTTCGGTGTCCCGGCCGTCATGGCGATCTGCCACGACAGCACCGGCATCGGCTATCCGGCCATGTTCGGTGTCCTCGCGGCCGGGTGCGCTCTCTGCCTGGGCATTGTGAGCCGCGCCCGCGCAGCCTGATCAGGCAGGCACGAGGCTCGGAAACAGTGGCGGCGGCCAGAATTCGGGCCGCCGTCGTCGTCTCACCTCCGCGTCACAGCGAGCGGGAGATGATCTCCTTCATGATCTCGCTGGTGCCGCCATAGATGCGGTTCACCCGCGAACCCGTGTACATGTTCGCGATCGGGTACTCCATCATGTAGCCGTAGCCGCCGAACAGCTGCAGGCACTTGTCGACCACCTTGTCGGCGGTCTCGGCGGCGAACAGTTTGGCCATGGACGCGGTCGATGGATCGTTCTTGCCGTCGATGTACTGCTGAATCGCGTAGTCCACCAGCGTCTTGATGGCCAGCGCCTCGGTCTTGACCTCGGCCAGGGTGAAGGCATTGTGCTGGAACTTGCCTATCGGGCGGCCGAACGCCTCGCGCTCCTTGGAGTAGCGCAGCGCCTCCAGCACCGCCGCCTCGGCCAGGGCCGAGCACAGGCTGGCGATGATCAGGCGCTCGCGGGCCAGCTGCTCCATCAGCTGGTAGAAGCCCAGACCCTCCTGCGCGCCGAGCAGATTGGCGACCGGGACGCGCATGTCGGAGAAGAACAGCTCGCGAGTGTCCTGGGCGTGCTGGCCCATCTTCTCCAGCACCCGGCCGCGCTCGAAGCCCGGCAGATCCTTGGTCTCGGCCACGATGAGCGAGACGCCGGCCGCCCCCTGGGACGGGTCGGTCTTGGCCACGATCACCAGCAGGTCGCAGTGGGTGCCATTGGAGATGAACGTCTTCGAGCCGTTGATGACGTAGTGGTCGCCCTCGCGGATGGCGGTGGTGCGCACCGACTGCAGGTCCGAACCGGTGCCCGGCTCGGTCATGGCGATGGCCAGCACCAGCTCACCGCTGATGATGCCCGGCAGCCACTTCCGGCGCTGCTCCTCGTTGCCGTAGTGATAGACGTAGTGCGACACGATCGGCGAGTGCACCGAGAAGCCGAAGCCATTGTCGTGCGCGTAGACCAGCTCCTCCTGGACCACGGCCTGCAGGCCGAAATCGCCGCCCGCGCCGCCGAATTCCTCGGGCAGGTCCAGGCCGAGCAGACCGGCGTCACCGGCCTTGTTCCAGAACTCACGATCGACCATGTGCTGCTTGGTCCAGCGCTCGCGGTTGGGCGCGGACTCCTTGCGGAAGAACTCCGCCGCGTGCTTGCGCAGCTCGCGGTGCTGGTCCGTCTCCCAGGTGGGGCGGTAGTCGGGGAACAGTACGGACATCGGTGTCACTCTCCGTTGTTGCGTCGGATGCCGTTGAGCGGCAGGTCGTCCCGAGCAGCGATGGCTTCGAGCTCGGCAATGGTCTTGTCGGCGAACGCCTTCCGGAAGGCCTCGTGGGTGCCGAAGGTCGCCAGCGCACCCGGGAAGAAGTGCGGCTCCACCCGGTCAAGGGCCGCATCGTTGGTTCCTCCATCCAGCGAACGATACGGTTGTATCGTAAGTGGGTCAATGATAACGCCAGCTCAGCGCCTGACCGGGAACCGCTACCACTCGACGTAAAATCGGCGGACGCAATCGACGAGTTGAGGGGCGATGCTGAATCCACGAGCCACCAATGACGACCTGACCGCCAAGGCCCGTATCCGCAATGCCGCCATGGACCTGTTCGCCCAGTACGGCGACTCCCGGGTCTCGCTGCGCGCGGTGGCCGCCGAGGCCGGCGTCACCCTCGGGCTCGTCCAGCACCATTTCAAGACTAAGGACGGCCTGCGCGACGCCGTCGACAAGCTGGTCGTCGACTACTTCGCCCAGACCGTCGCCTCGATTCCTCCCACCGGCACGCACGCCGAAGTCGCGTCGGCCCGCGACGAAGCGGTCCGCCGGATGCTGTACGACAACCCGGCCGTCGTGAACTACATCCGCCGCTCGCTGCTGGAACCCTCGGAAACCCGCATCCACCTCCTGGACGCCCTCGTGGACCTGACCCGCAGCGAGGTCGCCGGCCTGCGGGAGGCCGGCCTGGCCTCCACCGACAAGCCCGAATCCGCCCAGATAGTCGCCGTCCTGATCCGCCAATTCGGCGAACTCCTGCTGGCCCCCATGCTCGACGCCGTCTGGGAACGCGTCTCCCCCGACAACCCCACCCGCCCGCGCCTGTCGATCACCGTCAGGGACTGAGCAGTCGGAGCCGGACCGGGCTCAGCGCAGGTGGGTCTCGAAGAAGGCGAAGATGCGCCGCCAGGCGTCCTCGGTGGCTTCCTCGTTGTAGCCCAGGCCCGCGACCCGGATAACCGGTTCGGCGGGGGTGAGGTTGGCGAAGGCGTGGGTGACGCCGGGGTAGGTCTTCACGTCGTGGTCGATGCCGTAGTCGGTCAGGACGCGTTCGAGTTTCGGGCCGCGGCCGGGATTGGCCGGGTCGAGGGCGCCGTAGCTGGCGACGATGGGGCAGGAACCGCGCAGAATGTCCTCGTAGTTGCCGCGGCCGGAGGGGTAGAAGGGGGCCGCGGCGTCGAAACCCTTGGTGGCGGCCAGGAGTGCGAACCCGCCGCCCAGGCAGAAGCCGACCACGGCCACCCGGCCGGTGCAGTTCGGATCGGCGATGAGATGAGCGCGGGCGCTGAGGATGTCGCGGACGGTGGTGCCGTTCCCATTGGACAGCAGCTCCCGGATCACGCTCGGCACGCACCGAACCCGGCCGCGCGCGAAAAGATTCGGGACGATGGCGAGATACCCGTTGTCGGCCAGGCGGCCGGCGACGGTCCGCATGTCGTCGTTGACACCCACCATGTCGTGCAGCACCACGACGCCGGGCCAGGGCCCGGGTCCGGCCGGAGTGGCGACATAGGCGTCGATGGTGCCGTCTGGTGTGGTCAGTTGGATCGTGCTCACCGGTGAGCCCCCTCCGTCGGAGATCGAACTAACCGGGGCATCGTAGCGCGTCTGGGACAATCTGCCGCTCCCCGCCGCGCATCGCGACGGGGGGCGGCCGAGTTCCGGTGCGCGCGATCAGCTTTCGACGGGCAGGCCCGCCTCGGTCCAATCCTGAATGCCGTCGCGGTACTTGCGGACATTGGTGTAGCCCAGCCGCTCCAGCCTGGTGGCCACGTTCTGACTGTTGGGGCAGGCGGCGTTGGAGCAATAGGTGACGATGGCCGCGTCGCGGTCCGGAAGCAGGTGCGGCGCACGGCTTTCCACCTCGGCCTCGACCAGCGCGAGCGCGCCGGGGAGGTGGGCCTTGGCGTAGTACTCGCCGCCGAGGGCGTCGAGCACGATGACCGAACCGGCCTCGATCTCCTGTGCGAGTTCGTCGCGTGTGATGAGTGCGGTCATGGGAATTCCTTTCCGAAAAATATGTGCGTGTGCACGCTACTACTTACGTGCGCGTGCACGCAACTGGTTATGATGGGCCGGTGTCCGCTTCCCGATCCCATCCGGCCGTCCACGCCTGGGCCGCCCTGCTGCAGGTCCACGCGAAACTCGTGCCCGAGCTCGACGCCGCCCTGCGCCGCGCCACCGGACTGCCGCTGAGCTGGTACGACGTGCTGCTGGAACTCGATGGGCCACACCGGCTCCGAATGAGCGACCTGGGTGAGCGGGTGGTGCTGAGCCGCACCCGGGTCAGCCGCCTGGTGACCGAGATGGAGTCGCACGGTTTGGTTCGGCGTGAATCCAATCCGGACGACGGCCGCTCGGCGTTCGTGAGCATTACCGATGCGGGCCGCCGCCGCTTCCGTGAGGCCGCGCCGCACTATCTGACCGGCATCGAGCAGCGTTTCGGGGGCAGACTGGACCCGGCCGAACTCGAGACCGTCGCAACGGCATTGCGCAAGGTGCTCGGCCCGGCCGAGGTGACCACACCGGATTCGAACAGAGGAGACATCTAGTGCGTTTCGGCATCTTCAACCCGCAGGGCTGGCGGCTCGACCTGGTCGGCATCGATCCCGCCGCACAGTGGGGAGTGATGCGGGACCTGGCGCAGCGCGCGGATTCGGGGGACGTCTGGGAGTCACTGTGGGTGTACGACCATTTCCACACCGTGCCGGTCCCCACCGAGGAGGCCACCCACGAGGCGTGGTCGCTCATGTCCGCGCTGGCGGCCAGCACCACGCGTATCCGGCTGGGCCAGATGTGCACCGCCATGAGCTACCGGAACCCCGCCTACCTGGCCAAGGTCGCCGCCACCGTGGATCTCATCTCGGGCGGCCGGGTGGAAATGGGCATCGGCGGCGGCTGGTACGAGCACGAATGGCGCGCCTACGGTTACGGATTCCCCTCCGCCGGTGTGCGATTGGGCCGCCTGGACGAGGGCGTGCAGATCTTCAAGCAGGCGTGGACCACCGGCAAGGCCACTCTCGACGGCAAGCACTACCAGGTCGACGGCGCGATCGTGCGCCCGCTTCCCCTGCAGGAGGGCGGAATTCCGATCTGGATCGCGGGCGGCGGCGAGAAGGTGACGCTCCGCATAGCGGCGAAGTACGCCCAGTACACCAATTTCGCGGGCGATCCGGAGACCTTCACCCAGAAGTCGGACCTGCTGCGCGCCCACTGTGCCGCGGTCGGAACGGAATTCGACGCCATCACCCGGAGTTCCAACTTCAATACCCTGGTCGGCGCGACCGAGGCCGAGGTGCAGGACCGCCTGTCCCAGCTGGAGGCCCGCTTGACCCCCTTCGTCGGAGCCGAGGGCGCGGCCCGGCACGTGAAGGATCTGTTCCGCGACTCCCCCGCCGTCGGCACCCCCGAACAGATCGTCGAACGGCTCTCGCACGTCAAGGATCTCGGGCTCGGCTACTCCATCCACTACTTCCCGGAGACCGCCTACGACACCTCCGGCCTGGAGCTCTTCGAGCGCGAGGTCGTCCCCGCACTGCGCTGAACCCGAAAACCGCCCGCTGACACCGATGTCCGGGGTCAGCGGGCGGCATGCGGTGCATCGCCGGATCGGACCGATGAGTCGACACCCGATGCGCGGGTCGGGCCGGTCAGGGGGAAGCACCTGACACGGTGTCGCACGGCCGATCCGGCGAGCCGCCGGGTGGTCAGCGGGGCAGCGTCACCGGATCGGTGCAGCTGGCGGGGGCGTCGACCAGCGAGCAGGTCTTGGGCTCGCGGGTCGGGCGGTAGTCGGCGGGGATGCCGCCGGCGCGGGTGATCTCGGTGTAGGCCGGGACCGCGTCGGTGGACCGGCGGGTGAGGGTGGGGTCGGTCAGGACGTCCACCGCGTAGATCCCGAATCGCGGTGTGTAGGAACCCCATTCGTAGTTGTCGGTAAGGCTCCAGTAGTTGTAGCCGATCACGTTCATGCCGTCGGCATGCCCGGCCGGGGCTGAACCCGCGCCCATTCGATGCCGATCCGGTACACCTTCACGCCCAGCTGTCTCGCCAGCTCGATATCGGAGCGAGCAGGGCGAGGTTGCGGCGGCGGAATCGCATGGGAAAAACCGTACAGCGCTCGGTTTTGGTGGACAAGCAACTCTCAGAGTCCGCTTAAACTCGACCGATGGCGAAACGAGGCCCCTACGGGAAAGGCATCGAACGACGGGAGCAGATCCTGGAGGCCGCGCTGCACACCATTGCCGAGCGCGGATTCCTGGCCACCTCGGTGGCCGAGCTGGCCGAGGCGGTCGGCCTGAGCCAGAGCGGGCTGCTGCACTACTTCGGCTCCAAGGAGGAGCTGTTCGTCGCGGTCCTGCGCAAACGCGACGAAATCGACGTGGCCGCCATCGGCGACCCCACGCCCGAGGCGCTCATCCAGCTCATTCGCCGTAATACCCAGGTGCCCGGCCTCATCGAGCTGTTCACCCACATGCAGGCGGCCGCCGCCGATCCGAACCATCCCGCCCACGAGTACATGCGCCTGCACTACGAACTCGGCACCGCCGGCTTCGCCGAGCTCATCTGCGGCATCCAGCGAGCGGGCGGCATCCCGGAGTCCGTCGACGCCGAGGTGATGGCCACCGCGTTCATGGCCCTGGCCGACGGTCTGCAATCGCGCTGGCTCATCGACCCGTCCATCGACATGGAGTTCTATCTCCGGCAGTGCTGGACCCGGTTCACCGGCATGACCTTCACAGGCGACTGACCGATCCACACCGCCTCAGCGACTGCCCGCCACACCGCCTCGGCGACTGCCCGCCACAGTCAGCGCGCAGATCAATGCGCTGATCGCGACCCCGCCGTTGTCACAGTTCGCTCATCTCGATACCAGCGATTGCCGCACCCTGTTCCGCACCGCCCTCGAAAAGGCTTGGGACGACATCCCTTCCATCTGACCGGGGGGCCGCGCTGTACCCCAGGATCGCGATGGCCGCGGCCGCACCGTACGCACGGCTCGCGACATCCGGGCGCGCGGACGGGAAGTTCGAGCGATGTATCACGGTGACGTTGTTGGCCAGCGTCACCGTGCCGTCCACGCGGGTCACCACGCAGTTGCCACCCGACTTGGCCGTCAGATCGACCACCACGGCACCGTTCGGCAAGGCCGCCAGACCCGACCGGTCCAGTAGCACCGGTGCGGCCGTCCCGCGCCGCCCGGCCGCGCACACCACCAGATTCGGACGGACGGAACGGATATAGTCCGCGACCCGGTCCGGATCGGGATCGAGGAGAAAGCGATTCGCGCCCCGGGCCGACGCGGCGGCGCGCTGCTCGGCTCGGCGACCGATGGCGGCCGGCGACGGGTCACCACAGCGAACCGCGGCGTCGATGGCGGCGAGCCCGGCCTGTCCACATCCGATGATCAGCGCGCGCACCGCACAGTCCGGATCCTGCTCGCGTAGGCGCTCACGGCCCTCGCGGTAGGCAACCTCACCGGCGATCCGGCTCATGGCGGTCAGCGGATCGGGGTGAGCCGTCTCGAGATCCGGTGGCATGTGCTCGAAGCCCACCGACTCCACCCCGTATTGGCTCAGCCGGTGAATGGACCGGCGGCGTTTCACCGGATCCTGAAACCCGAGTAGTAGTTGCCCGGTCCGGGTCGGCATCGTATCCAGGTCGTAGGCAGGCGGTTTCACCCAGGCGACCAGGTCGGCGACGGCGAAGACACACTCGGGTCCCGGCACCACCGAGGCGCCGGCGGCCCGATAGTCGGCGTCGTCGAACCGAGCCCACCGCCCGGCATCCTGCTCCACCACCACCTTCAGCCCGCTGCGGACCAGCGCCGTCACATCGTCCGGCGTGGAGGCGACACGCAATTCGTGGGCGGCGGTTTCGCGCAGCACGCCGACGGTGGAGACACGCGGGGAACGAGCCGGAATCCGTCGTTCCAGCAGGGCGCCGGCATACGTCATGCCGGCGTCGATCCGCTGGAGCAGCCGTTCGATGCGGTCGAACAGTTCGACGACCAGGTCCGGCCCCGCCTCACCGGTGGCGCGCCGGGGCGTTGTCACATTGAGCCGCACGCCCATTCGATGCGATCCGGTGCGGTCCAGCGCCACGCAGTCGATACCGGCCGCCATCAGCAGCAGATCCTCCAGGTCCGCGCTGGATCGCACCGCCGCCGCCGACATCACCCCGGCATCGAATTCGATCGTGAGGAACATGCCGTCGCGGCTGCCGAGCGGCCGCAGCAGTTCGGTGCCGAATCCGGCATTGATCCCGGCCACCAGCCGACGCGCGGAATCCATCCGCTCCCGCAGCAGCACGCGGTTCCGGATCAGGTAGCCGTCCGAGGTGCCCTCGATCGTGGCACGGGCCAGATGTGTGGTCTCACGCTGGAAGGCGACACGCAGTCGCTCGCGTACCCGGGCCAGCCACTGCTGGTCTCCCGAACAGGCCGCACCCAGCTTGCACGGCCCGAAGGCATTGAACGCCTTGGAATTACCGGTGATGCTGAGGACCCGGTCATACAGGCGGACCGGACCATCGGCCGTCGGGACGACGATCGACGCAATCGGGATGTGCCCCTCGACCAGCAGGTCGAACGACATATCGCAGATCACCGGCACATCGGCGGCGACGAGTACCCGGCCGATCTCGAGCAACTGCTCGACGGTGTAGTCGGCGACCACCGGGTTGCCGGGCAGGGTCAGCAGGACCCCACACAGGTTTCCCTGCGCCGCATGATGTTTCAGGGTTCGCTCGAGCGATACCGGGTCGATCCGGAAGTCGCCGCCTGCGGTCACACTGCTGGTCGCCATCCGCATGCCGAACTTGGCGATGTGCCCGGCCACGCTCTTGTAGTAGCCCTCCGGGCAGACCAGGACGCCACCGGGCCGAGCCAGCGTGGCGATCGCCTCCTCCAGCAGGACGGTGCTCGAGTAGGGGCTGACGATCACCTCGCCGGGATCGATGTCGACTCCCGGCCTTCCGTCGATCGGTTGGGATATCCGGGCGAACAGCCGCTCGGCAGCCAACCGGCGCAGGACCTCCGGCTGCTTCTTGGCGTAGGGCGACCCATCCCGGCCATCGGTGAGATTTCCGCCGCCTGCCGCGCCATGACCGGCCATCACCTCGGCCCACGCGGAATTCAGGGCCGCCGTGGCGTTCCGGTCCATGGGCAGCCCGGTTTCACCGTGATACGCGTCGATGATCCCGCGATAGATCCGGCCGTCCGTCCCGGCGAACCGGCTCTCGCTGTCGAGGTAGTTCCGCGCGAGATGCTTGCGCTGGTCGGAACGGTCCGCCACGTCGACCGGGTCCAGCGGCGGCGACACCGCGAACCCTCGGCTCATCTGGGCGCGCCTTCAGATCCGGGCCGCCCGTCGTTCCACGCCTGACGCAGGGCCGCACGGAAACGGTCGCGGCAGTCCTCCTGGTCCAGGTGCTCGAACCGAATCAGTCCCGTCCGCTCCACCAGATCGTTGACGACGAGCGCCATTCCGTCCGCCCTGAGATCACGGAGGTGCTTGAACTTGCGGTGGGCGGTCTGGACATCGTGCCAGAGTGACGAGAACCGGCTGGAGTCACGCTCGCGGCGGCGGAAATCGTAGTCGCCCGCCAGCACGTAACTGTCGTCGACGATGAGCATGCCCTGTGCGTTGGGAGCGAACTCCCGGTTCACCAAGGTGGTTTCCACGTTCACCTTGACCTGTTGCCAGAGCTTGTCCTCATAGGGCGTCACGTTCACAACGTCGTCCAGCACATAGACACGCTGCACCGACACACCGGCTCGGGCCTTGGCGAGGATCGCCCGGTGATATTCGACGCCGACATCGCCGCCGATCGCGCCCAGTTCTGCGGTGTGGATCGCACAGATCCGCTGCTGCGCGCGATCCAGCACCGTCAGCCAGTCCAGGACCGTATTCCATTCCGGCACAACGACGCTGCCCGAGGGAATCTGCACCAGCACCTCCTCGGCCCGGACCAGCTGGCGCTCGGCGATCTCCCGGAGCGGCACGAGTTGCTCACCCATGTCGTCGAGGTTGGACAGACTCTGGGCAAGCGCGAGGACGCGGGCGGCCAGGTCGGGCTTCTCGGTCGAGAGGATCTCGAAGCGGATGCGCAGGTCGCTGACGACACGCTCGGCCTCGGTCTCGTCGTCGAGGCCGGGCAGGCGCTCACCCAGGGCCGCACTCAGCTTTTCGCGCTGGGGGCGGGGTGGAACGCGTCTGCCGTTCTCGATCTGTTGAATCAGACTGCGCGAGCAGCCGACCCGATCGGCGAGCGCCTCCTGGGTGAGATTGCGTTGCCGGCGGAGTCGCTTGACTGCCGCGCCGATCTGCTCGCCGTCCGAGGCCGAGCCAGACATGCTCGTCTCCCATCATGATCCGCATTGCTCAGACGTGTCACGCGAAGCCCATCGTAAGCACGATGTGTCATCTTCGCCATCGTAGATCCAGCACGAGTCTGCCGATTCTTTTACAGGTCAGGCCGAACGGGCGAAACGACCATGGCGGATATCAGCTGGGCCGGCAGATCTGTGATTCGAATACGGCAACGCTCGGCGTGACAGCGCCCAAACCGCTTGATATCTACGATATCCAGGATACTTGTACGCTGAGACGCTTATTTCTAAGCAACAGTTGCCTTTTCAGTGTCTGTCTGGAGCAATTCTTCTGGCTATGTGCCATCGAAGCACTCCAGTATCCTTGGTGCTACAACCACTCTTCGAGGAGGTTCCCGACCTCATGGCCCTCGAATTCACCCCCTGGACCGTCCGCAGCGACAAGACGCCCGAGATGGCCATTCGCACAACACCTTCCACCGATAGCTGGGTGCTCACCTGGCTCCCGGATCGATTGCTCACCCAGGAAGCGGCCTGCCGCGGCCTGGTGCTCGACGAGATCCTGAGCGATCCGAGGCCCGACGATCCCGACCAGGCGCTGGCGGTGGCCGAACTGCTGGCCGCCGAGCTGGACCTCACCCTGCGCGAAGTCGTTGTGCTGCTGTGGGTTCGGTCCGCGCAGCGAGACCTGCGCACCGAATTCACATCGGCGCCGCCGCACCCGGCGACCCCGGTCCACAGCTGATCAGCGAATCCGCTGACCGGCACCACCTTTCGAGATCCCGGGGAGGAGATCTCCATGACCACCGATTCCACCCTCCGATGTTCGCGCTGCGGCTGGACCAATGCGCACGATGCCGGCGCCTGCCGGGGCTGCAGGCGGCCGCTCGGGCAGGTCGCGGCGGTGCCGCTGCCGACGGCCGGGTATCGAAGGTCCAGTTTGATCGGCACGATCACCTCGCCGCCGCGACCGATGGAAATGCCTGCGCTGCAGCCCCTGTGGTTCGTGGGCACCGCGGTGGCGCTGGTCGGCGAGGGAATGCTCCCGCTTTCGCGGGCGGCGATGGCGGTGACGGCGGGAGGGGTGGCCGTCACCGCCCTGCTCGTTCACCTGGCGGCCCGGCCCCGGATCGGGCCCCTGGCCCGGCTGGCCGGGCGCTGCGCGCCGGTACGCCGGTACCTCGGGATGCGGGTCGGGATCACCGATGATGCGGGGGCCCACTGGGTTCTGCATTTCCTGCCGCTGTTCGGCACCGACCTGCACCTGGGGGATCCCGCGTTCGCCGACGGCCACGAGAACCGGTTCGGGGAGTTCCGGGCGCTGACCGTCACGAATATCCGTAGCGGCAACCGGCATTTCAGCCGCTGGGCGACCGGCTCGATCGCCGCCGCGACCAGCGTGGTGCTGGTCGGGCTGATGCTCGGGACCGCCCCCGCCTGATCAGGCGCCCGCCCGGGCCGCCGCCGGCAGCCGCGGCACTACGGCGGGGTCGGAAAGTACTGCGCGGCGGGCGAAGCCGAGGGCGCCGGTGAGAATCCCATTCTCGCCGAGGGCCGCCGGGGTGACGCGCAGGGCCAGGGCGGGCGCGAGTGCCCGGCGACCGGCGAGGCGGGACTCGATGGCCGGGATCAGCCAGCGGAACCAGTCGCTCAGCAGGCCGCCCAGGACCACTTCGTCGGTGTCGAGGAGTGCCGTGATGGACAGGATCGCGGTACCGAGGGCCCGGGCGGCGGTGTCGAGCGCGGCCACCGCGCGCGTGTCGGCCCGGCTCAGCAGGGCCAGCAGTTCAGCCTGAGCGGGCTGCGAACCCTTGCGACGCAACAGTTCCCCGAGTCCGGCGGCCTCGAACACCGCCTCCGGGCCCGCGAAGCAGACCAGGCAGCCGCGAGCGCCGCAGACGCAGGCGGGGCCGTCCATGGCGACCGGGATGTGTCCGGGTTCGCCGGCGATGCCATGGCTGCCGGTGTGGATGCGGCCGTCGAGGACTACGCCGCCGCCGATCCCGGTGCCGGCCTCGATCAGGACCAGACCGCGCGAATCATGCCGCAGGGCATGGAATTCGGCCAGGGCGGCCGCGTTCGCGTCATTGACCACGTCGATAGTGACGGCAGGCGCGGGCAGCCGGGCGGCCACCAGAGCACGCAGGCGCACAGGTTCCATCCAACCGAAATCCGGTGCTATCACGACGGTTTGCGCCGCGTCGTCGCGCACGGGTCCGGCCATGGCGATCACGACCCGGGCGAGCACCGGCGCGAGGTACGGGTCCGAATCCGTTTCGGCGGCGGCGAATCCGGGTAAGGACGTCTCGATGCGGGCGATGACGGCTGCGACGGCGTCCGCCATGGCCTCGGGCGTTCCGGGGGCCAGGTCGTGCGGCACGACCTCGCGGTGCACGACGCCGCCCGCGAGATCGGAGACGGCGACACGGAGATGTTCGGAGGTGATCTGGATCGCGGCCACCGGGGCGCGGCGCGGTTCGAGGCGTAGCGGCCGGCCCGGGCGGCCGCGGGTGCCGGAGCGGAGCACGTCGTCCTCGCGGAGCAGGCCGCGGTCGGTGAGATCGGCGACGAGGGCGGTGACGGAACCGTGGGCGAGTCCGGTGGCGGCGGCCACCTCCGTGCGGGGGCAGGGACCGTGGTCGGCGAGGTGACGCAGGACCAGGCCCAGATTGCGGCGGCGGATGGCGGCGGCATCGGTGGGCGGGGGTGCGGGATCCACGCGGTTGAGACTAGGGTGTCGGTTAATTATTTCAAGTGTTGACGTAAATCTGGATCAGAGGTTGGCATGGCCACGGAACAGATCGGACGACGGACCCTCCTGCTCGGGGCGGGGGCACTGGCCCTGACCGCGGCCTGCTCGAGTCGGAAGTCCGGATCGGACCGGACACGCGTGGCCGACACCGTCACCACCACCTCCGGGCCCGTCCGCGGCGAGCGCCGCGACACCGGCGTCGCCTTCCTCGGCATCCCCTTCGCCCAGCCGCCGATCGGCGATCTGCGCTTCGCCGCGCCCAAGACCCCGGTCCCCTGGGTGGAGACCCGCGACTGCACGAAGTACGGCCCCACCGCGCAGATCAAGCAGCTGTCGGAGGTGACCGCCATCCCGGAGCCCTCCATCCCCGGCGACTGCTTCCTCACCGTGAACGTCTTCACCCCGAACCCGGACCGGACCGCGAAACTGCCGGTGCTGGTGTGGATTCACGGCGGCGGCTTCGTGGCGGGCAGCCCCGCCAGCCCGTGGTACGACGGCGCGGCCTTCAATCGCGACGGCGTGGTGCTGGTGTCGGCCGGCTATCGGCTCGGCATCGAGGGCTTCCTGCATCTGGACGACGCCCCTGACAATCGCGGGGTTCTGGACTGGATCGCGGCGCTCACCTGGGTCCGCGACAATATCGGCGCGTTCGGCGGCGACCCGGCCCGGGTGACCATCGCGGGCCAGTCGGCCGGCGGCGGCGCGGTGTGGGCGCTGATGAACACCCCGTCCGCGAAAGGTCTTTTCCGCGCGGGCATTTCGGAGTCCGGCGCGGTAACGCAGCCCAATGATCGCGCCACCGCGCTGGCCATGTCCGAGCTGTTCACCAAGCGCACCGGCATGCCCGCCACCGCCGCCGCGCTGCGCGACGTCAGCAAGGTGCGGTTGCAGGACATGGAAGACAGGCTGCGCGCACCCGGTCCGGACAGCACCGCCGCCACCCTGCTCGGCCTGGCCCCCTGGGCGGACGGCACGCTGATCCCCGCGACCAGCGCCGAGGTCCTGAAATCCGGTGCGGACCAGGATATTCCGCTCATGATCGGCTTCACCGCGCAGGAGTTCAACGGCGCCTCGCTCAGCGGCGAACAGCCGCCGGTCACCGACGCCACGCTGCCGTCGGCGCTGGGCGCGCTCGGTTTCGACGCCGCCACCACCGCCGCGTTCGGCCTCGCCTATCCGGGGATGAACGCGAATCAGCTTGTGGGACAGGCGCAGAGCGACGCCGTCATTCGCATGCCGTCCTACCGGGTGGCCGAGATGCGGGCCGGGCGCAACCAGCCGACCTGGCTCTACGAGTTCACGTGGGCCTCGAATGCGCCCAAGTACCAAGGCATGTCGTTCCATTGCCTCGACGTGCCGTTCGCCTTCGACCTGCTGGGGGCGCCTGGCGTGACCGCGGTGGCGGGCGGCAATCCGCCGCAATCGCTGGCCGATGCCGTGCACCGGGCGTGGGTGTCGTTCGTCAGCGACGCGGACCCGGGTGGCGGCTGGCCCCGCTACACTCTCGACCGGCGCGAGACCATGATCTGGTCCGATGCTCCGCACGTCCAGTCCGATCCATTCGCCGCACAGCGTCCGATCTGGCTGCGCTGACCCCGGAGGCTACCGTGTAGCGAAAGCCGGAAGCCGTACGCGTCGAGTCGGATAGGTGGTAGGCATGCAGGTAAACCGCTGGCTCGCACCGGTCGCGGTGGGCGTGACGCTGGGGCTGTCCGCCGCACCCGCCGCCCACGCCGATCCCGGTGACTCGCAAGCCGCGCTCGGCGGCGGGTCCGGTCTGGTCCTGGGCCGCGCCACCAAATGCAGCCTGACCACCATCGGCTACGACGCAGCCGGGCGACTGGTCGGCTTCACCGCCGGCCACTGCGCCGAGGAGGGGACCCCGGTGCGCGGTGAGCAGTTCCCCGATGCCGGAGTGGTCGGCGTGGTCCGGGACGCCGACGAGCAACTCGACTATGCCGTCATCGAATTCGATCCGTCCGTGGTCACTCCGCTGCGCGCCGTCAACGGCAGCACCATCACCACCCTCGCCCCCGCACCACCGGCGCTGAGCATCGTCTGCCAGAACGGCCGCACCAGTGGCCACGCCTGCGGCGTCGTCTTGGCCTCCAGCCCCGTCGGCTTCCTCGAACAGGCCTGCTCCAGCTACGGCGACTCCGGCGGCCCCGTCACCAGCGGCGACCAACTCGTCGGCATGGTCTCCGCCCCCTTGATCAGCGACACCCGCGTCATCCACTTCAGCTGCACCAACGCCGACAACCCGGTCCACACACCGGTCATCGCCGTAGCCTTCGACACCGTCCGCGCCGCCGTCGACGCCGGCAAGGGCGTCGGCAGCGGCTTCCAGCCGATCTGACCTCCGGCCTACCCGGCCAGCACCTCGAGCGCCCGGTCGATATCCGCCTCGGTGTTGTAGAAGTGGCAGGCCAGCCGCAGTCGCCCGGCCCGCAGGGCGCCGACGATACGCGCCTCGCGCACCCGCTCCAGGGTCTGCTCCGGCACCTCGATCGACACGATCGCCGAATTGCCCTCGGGCAAACCGAGTCCCTTGCGCAGCCGGTCCGCCAGCGCCACATCGTGCCGGTGAATGGCGTCGATACCAACCCCTTCGATCAACTCCAGGCTCCGCCGCTGCCCGATCCACGCGGGCCACACCGGCCCGACATCGAACCGGCGCGCGTCCTCCGCCAGCCGCAACGGGCCGTCGTAGACGGTCTCCCAGGGGTTGTACCCCGCGTACCAGCCGGCGGCGAGCGGGCTCAGATCATCCAGTGCCGCAGGCGTTCCCGCGAGGAACGCGGTGCCCTTCGGGCCTAGCAGCCACTTGTAGCCGACACTCACGATCCAATCGGCCCCGGTGTCGCGCACCGGCAGCCAGCCGGCGGCCTGGCTCACGTCGAAGAGCACCCGCGTGCCGTGGGCACGGGCGGCGGCCACGGTCGCCGCCACATCCAGCACCGCACCGTCGGCGGACTGCACCAGAGCGGCGGCCACCACATCGTCACCGGGCCGGATCGCGTCCGGCAGGTCCGCCAGCGGCACGACCCGCACGTTCACGTCGGTTCGGACCAGGAAAGGCCAGAGCACCGAATTGAATTCGTGCTCGGGCACCAGCACGTTCGCGCCCGGCCGGAGGCTCTGCGCCACCAGCCCGACCAGTTGCGAGACCTGCGCGCCGGCCGCCACCTGGGCCGCCTCGAACCCGGTGAGCCGTCCGAACGCGGCCCGGCACGCGTCGACATGCGCGTCCACGCCGGGGATGTCGAACTCGCCGCGCATGCGCTGTTCCTCGGCCGCGATCACCTCCGCCACAACAGATTTCGGCAGCAGGCCGTAACTGGCCGCATTCAGGTAGGTCGTCGTGGGCGCGAACTCCTCGCGCACCATGGCCGGGAACGAAGGCGGAGTGGTGATCATGCCACCATCCTGCGATCCCGTCGGCGGTGCCGAAAGGGCCAGCGGCCGGATCACTGGCTTGATCGTGAATCCGGCGGCGCGGGAAAGGGTCAGGCGGAACGGGATTCGGCGGGGTTCGGGGTGGACTGCCGGGTGCTGCGGCGGAAGCGCAGGACGCCGTCCTCCAGCGGGGCCTTGCGGAGCATGGCGCGGTCGCGGAAGTAGTTGTTGATGACCTGCCAGGGGCCGCGGGTGCCCTGGCGGGGCATGACGCCGTCGCCGCGCTGGATGTAGCCGGAGGTCAGGGCGCCGCCCATGAGGGACGCCTCGGAACGGTCGCCCTCCTCGGGGATGGCGACGACCTCGGTGAATCCATTGTCGCGCATGTGGTTCAGCAGGCGGCAGAAGTATTCGGCGGCCAGATCGGCCTTGAGGGTCCAGGAGGCGTTGGTGTAGCCGAGGATCACCATCATGTTCGGGACGGTGCCGAGCAGTGCGCCCTTGTAGGCCACCAGATCCCGGGTGGCGAGCGCCTCGCCGTCCACCTCCAGCTCCGCGCCGCCGAGCATCTGCACGGTGAGACCCGTTGCACTGATGATGATGTCGGCCTCGAGCTCCTCACCCGAGGACAAGCGGATGCCCTTCTCGGTGAAGGTCTCGATGGTGTCGGTGACGATGGACGCCTCGCCCTTGCGCAGCACCCGGAACAGATCGCCGTTGGGCACCACGCACAGGCGCTGGTCCCACGGGTTGTAGCTCGGGGTGAAGTGCTTCATGTCGATGTCGGGCCCGACCTGCGCGCGCACCGCGGCCAGCATGAGCTTGGCCGACAGCTTGGGGTTGGTGCGCGAGAGCTGGTAGCTGGCCCGCTGCAGCGCGATATTGCGCGCCCGGCCGGCCCGGTAGGCAATGGCGGCAGGCACTCTCGCGAACTTGAAGCCGACCGCGACCGGGTCGTCGGCGGGCAGCGCGGCGATGTAGGTGGGCGAGCGCTGCAGCATGGTGACGTGCGCGGCGTCAGTGCTCATGGCCGGGATGAGCGTGATGGCGGTCGCGCCGCTGCCGATCACGATCACGCGCTTACCGCGGTAGTCGAGGTCCTCGGGCCAGTGCTGCGGGTGCACGATCTGCCCGCCGAAGTTCTCCTCGCCGGGGAACTGCGGCCGGTAGCCCCTGTCGTAGTCGTAGTAGCCGGTGCAGCCGACCAGGAAGTTGCTGGTGTAGGTCTCGGTCTTGCCGGTGCGCTCGTCGAGCACCTCGACGGTCCAGCGGCCCTCGTCGCTGGACCAGGCGGTCTTGGTGACCTTGCGACCGAAGCGAATGTGGTCGGTGACGCCATATTCGGCGGCGGTGTCCTCGATGTACTGGCGGATGTGCGGTCCGTCGGCGAGCACCTTGGTGCCGTGCCAGGGCCGGAAGCCGTAGCCGAAGGTGTACATGTCCGAGTCGGAGCGGATGCCGGGGTACTTGAACAGGTCCCAGGTCCCGCCGATAGCGGTCCGGCGCTCCAGGATCAGGTAGCTGCGCCCGGTCTGCTCGCGGGTCAGATGGCAGGCCATGCCGATTCCGGACAGACCCGCCCCGATGATCAGTACGTCGACATGCCGCGTCATTGAGGTTCTCGCTTCTCGTCGCGCCCGGACACCGGCGTCCGGACGCACCGAGTATTACATGTTATTTACGGTAACGTCTACTGTCGCGGGCGGGTGGGGACCAAAATCCGGACCAAAATCCCCAGTCCACGCCCGTCACCCCGGTCAGGCCGCGCGGACCTGGCCCGGGCGATCCGGTTCCGATCGGTAGCGAGTGGTCGCGCCGTCGATGCCCAGCGCCTTCCACACCTGCTTGGCGACCGGATTCATCAGCCCGATCTTCTTGGCCAGCGACCGCACGTCACCGAAGAAGCCCGCGAAGGCCTCCTTGGAGTCGGGCAGCCCGAAGAAGACGTCCTTGCGGACCGAGCGCGGAATCCCGAATTCCCGGAAGAACGCGCGCGGCGGAACGAGGATGGCCCGCCCGCCGATCCACAGGACGATCGGGAAGGCCAGCGACAGCACGAACCTGTCGATCGGGTTCGCCTGCGGTACATGATGTTCCAGGAACTCGTGGGCGAAGGAGATGTGCCGGGCCTCCTCGGCGATGTGGATCGCCATGACACCGCGCATGATCGGATGAATGTCCTCGCCCGCGCGCAGAATCGCCTTCTGGATGTGGTCGATCGGCTCCTCACCGGAGAGCACCGCCATGAAGAACAGGTTCGGGAAGACCGAGGCGAGCGGCGGCACCAGATGGGTGAGCTGCTTGAGGATCGGACTCATGCCCGGCACGTCGATCCCGATGCGATTCACCATCTCCTGGAACATCAGGGTGTGGTTGCACTCCTCGATGACCTCGTGGGTGCAGTACCGGAACTCCGGTGAGCCATTGGGCAGTTTGAAGGTGTGCTGCACCATGCCGCCGATGAGCAGCGTCTCGAACTGCAGCCCCACCTTGGCGATATTGGCCTGGCGCCACAGCCCGATGGCGATCTTGCGGGCCTCGGACTGCGCCTGATACCAGGGATGCCGGGCGAACATGTCGCCCGAAACCGGCAGGATCCACCGCTTGTCGTCGGTCGTCACCACGAAATCGGGGTGATCCCAGTCGATATCGGTGAACGGATCGAAATTCTTGTCGACCGAGCCCTGCGAGAGCAGCATGAGCTTCTCGGCGTACTGCCGGGCGAATGCGACCGCAGGGTCGTCGGCCGTCACGGATGCTGACGACATTGTCAGAGCCTCTCGGGAAGTGACCTATGTATCTGTTTCCCATAGTTACGCCTATGTTGGCCGCTCGTCAACAGAAATCCGCCCGCGCCGCCCGCCGCCTCGAGGCCCTAGGTGCGCGAGCACATAGGGTGGGTTCATGCTCGACACCCTGATCCTCGGCCTGCTGGCACTGCGCCCGCTGTCGGGCTACGACCTCGGCAAATGGATGGATGGGCCCGGCCGGTTCGTCGGCTACCGGGTGACCCTGCCGCAGGTGTACCGCACACTGGGCAAGCTGGTCGAGCGCGGGTTGGTCGAGTTCGAGGTCGAGGCCCGAGAGGGCAAGCCGGATGCCAAGGTCTACCGGCTCACCGGCGGCGGCCGGCTTACCCTGCTGGACTGGGCCCACTCCCCCTACCAGCCCGCGCCCCGGCCCATGGATCCCGACTTCATGATGCGATTCCTGCTGGCCGGAGCCCTCGGCCGCGAGCTCGCCATCGAGGTCCTGCGCACCGAACTGGACTACCGCCGCGAGCAGGTGCGCACGCCCACCCGCATCGATGAGCTGACCGGTGCGCTCGCACCCATCGACGCCATCGATCCCGGCTGGGCCGGGCAGGTCATGCGAGCCGCCCACGACCAGGGCCGTGCCTCGACCGCCGCCTACATCGGTTGGCTCGAAGTCACCCTCGCCGACTTCGAAAATCGCCCCGTCGAGTAGCCGCGGCCGGCAACCTCACCTCGGGGGCTCACCCGCGGTGGAGCACTGCCTCCGAGTACGCGGGCAGGTCGATGGTGCCGGAAACCGTTGCGCGGGTTTCGGAGACGGTGTCGCCGGGGACGAAGGCCGGGGCAGCGGTCGGGGTTGCCGTATAGACGGTCACGTCCCGCGCACCGGTCACGCTGGGCGGCAGCGTGATTCGCAGGGGCCGGTCGGAGGTGTTGATCAGGATCGCGGCGACTCGGTCACCGGTCACCAACTCCGCGCCCGTGAATGCCTCGGCGGCACCGGCGTAGGGCGGGGAGATGAGCGCCGCGGGAGTCCGTACGGCCTGGTCGAGGTGGAGGGCACGGACCGTGGTGACGTCCGCCATCGAACGGTAGATCGGAGTGAGCGCCCAGTTCAGCGCGGTGCGGCCGTACAGCTGCGAGCCGCCGGAACCGTCCGAGATGAGAGCGTGCACAGCCTGATTGGTGGTGCCGCCGCCTCCGGTCGTGGTGGTCGGGGCGCCGTTCAACGCGCAGTGCACGACCGCCAGCTCCACGCGCGGGTCGAGCAGGGCCCGCAGCGTGAAGGAGGCGACGCCGAGGCCGACGGCCCAGGTCTGCTGGACGGCGGGCAGGCGGTCCAGCGGCGGAGTCGCCTCCTTGCCCATCTGGTTGTATTCGGTGACCCAGGCGCGCATACCCGCCGGCAGGTCGCGCAGCACCTGCTCGGCGAGCGCGTTCCAGGTCACCGCGCCGCCACCGGCCGTGGAGGCGATATCGGCCGCGACCGGATCGACGATCCAGTACGGATGGAAGACCGCGGCGTCGGCGTCGCGAATCGTGTCGTACAGCCCGCGATTCCAGGTGGCCAGCCGCGGCAGGGCGCTGAGAAGGGGCGAGGAATCGTCGACGGCGGAGACGCCGATACGAACGTCCGGGAACTCACGCCGGAGGGCGGTGATCCAGACGTTCATGGCTCGCCCGTAGTCCGCGCCGGTGGGATAGGCCGCGGTGTACGCCGCCATCGGCGCCCAGAGCTCATTGCCGAGTTCGACATACCGAACGGGCAGGCCCAGCCGACGCGCCTCGCGCAGCATGTCGAGTTGATCGTCCAGGGTCGAGGTGACCACATTCAGGTCGAAAACCGGTGTCGCGCCGGTACGCCGGAGAATTCCGGCCCAGTCCGACAGCGTCAGCGGCGGCCTGTCGTCATTGCGCCCGGCGAAGCCACCGCTCTCCCGTTCGTCGAAAAGCCCGGTGCGCCAATCGATCCACTGCGAGGTGGTGCCGCCCTGCACCCGGATCAGGCCGGGCCCGACCGCCGCGAGGGCATCGTGGAAGGCGGGATCATGCCACTGCCGGGCGTTCTCGGCGGAGATGATGCGAGCGCCGTTGACGCCGAAGAACTCCTGGTCCGCGGTGCGGAATGCCTGGCCGGCGGTGAGACGATACGTATCGGCGGCCGGATCGGCCAGCGCCGTGGGAGTCACGGCCGACACCGCCAAGGCCGCGCCACCCAGCAGGCCGAGGCCGAAGGCGCGCCGGCTCACGGATCCGCCGACATCGCGGTACACGTTCGAATGCGGCATCGGTACGGCTACTTTCGGTTGTCGTTCGTCACGCAGCGGACGGTCGGATGGCGGTCGGGGTCGAGCGCGTGCAGCACCAGGTCGACCGTGCGGGGATCGGTGGAGCCGGCCAGATGGCCGGTGTGGTCCTCGGAGCAACCGTCCTGGACCAGGATGTTGGTGACGCCGGGTGCGTCGATGAACGCCGTGGCGTACGGGGTGACGATCTCGTCGTACGCGGTCGCGGTCATGACATAGCGGACGCCGGGTGCGACCGGCGGACCGCTGTTCAGCCCGGCCAAGTACGGCGAACCGGCCAGCATGTCGAACATCGCCGGTGACAGGAACGGAAGCCCCTGCGGCACAGTGGAACCGCTGGAAAGAGCCGGCAGCCGGATGCCCGCGATGCTCGTGCCGTGCTGGGGTCCGCTCACCGCGACGACGGTCCGGACCGGATTCACGGCGCGGCCGACGAACTGCAGACTGACGGCTCTGGCGATCAACGCGCCCTGTGACTTGCCGACCAGATCAAGGGAATTCGCCTGATTCACCGCGATAATCCGGTCCACGGCGGCGGTGAAGTAGTCCACCGACGTCGGCAGCGACTCGTCGGAGTCGTAGTCGAGGCCGTACACGCAGCGGCCGTCGTCGAGCAGGGCCTGCCGCACCGGTCCGAGGCTGGTGCCCACGTCGGCATGCGTGCCGTGGATCAACAGCACCGGGGGGTCGGCGCGAGAGGCTGCGGGACACGCCTCGAGGGTGTCGAGCGGCGTGCTGCCCGCTGGTTCAGCGGTGGCCGCGCCCACGCTGGAACCCATGATCGCGAGCGTGCCGAGGATGCCGGCGAGAGTGCGCACAAAGCCCTCCTGGATAGAGTTGCACGCATATATCTATCAGCAGGCAACCCGGACTGTCATCCAAACCGGTGGATCTCTTAATATGTGCACAGACACTTATGTCCAAAACTTCGGTGTGAGTCCTCAGGCTGCGAATTCGTCGATGACCCGATCCCGCAGCGCGGCGCGGGTCGGGAAGCGGTCCGGGTCAGCGCCGTCGAACTCCGCCAGCAGTTCCGCCGCCCGATCCTGTGCCGCCCGCCGGCTCAGCCCGGGCAGCCGCGCGAACAGTCGCAGGTTCTCCCCGGCGGTGCGGTTCTCGTCCACGGCCGCGTACCGCCCGGTGAGCCCGATCATCGACCGCACCGCCGTCGCCTGCCCGGCCACGTCGCGGCCGAAAACCGTTGCCGTGCCGCGGGTCGGCCGCAGCAGTGCGGCCAGCATGCGCACGGTGGTCGTCTTCCCCGCCCCATTGGGCCCGAGCAGCGCGGTTTCCACTTCACTTTCCACGCCGCCCGGCCGGCCGGGCGGGATCGAAATGGAGTTGCTCGCCGGTGCCCGGTTTCTGGGATCCTGGGCTGGTGAACGCAGGGGAGATCACCGTCGAGTTCGCGCCCGAGCTGCGCGTGTTCGTCGGTCAGCGCGACGGCTCGCCGGTCCGGGTGGACGGCACCTCGACGCTGGGGCATGTGGTGGAGTCATCGGGTGTGCCGCTCACCGAGGTGGGCGCCCTGCTGGTGAACGGGGAACCGGTTGCGGCCGGTCACATTCCACGCGGCGGCGAGAGCGTCACGGTGGCGGCGGTGGCCCGTCCGCAGTTCAGCCCCGAACCGCTGCGCTTCCTGCTCGACATCCACCTGGGCACCCTGGCCCGGCGGCTGCGCCTGCTGGGAATCGATGCGGCATACGAGAATCCGGATATCGGCGACGCCGCGCTGGCGGCGCGCTCCGCGGCCGAGCACCGGGTGTTGCTCTCCCGCGATCGCGGCCTGCTGCGCCGCCGCGAAATCTATTCCGGCGCTTACGTTTACAGTCATCAACCGGCGGAGCAGCTGGACGACGTGCTGTCTCGCTTCGCCCCGCGCCTGGCCCCGTGGACCCGCTGCACCTCCTGCAACGGCACGCTGCGGCCCGCCGACCGCGAGACCGTCCGCGACCACCTGCCCGACAACACGGGCCAGACCTACGACTCCTTCGCCCAGTGCGTCGACTGCGGCCAGACTTACTGGAAGGGCGCGCACCACGCCCGGCTGGACGCCATCGTGGCGGACGCACTGGCCAAATTCGCGTGACCGGAAACACTGCCCGCGTACCCGTCGCCGATCACCGGCGTGGTGACCGGGCGGGGTCGGCGGTCCAGGGATCCGCGGTCAGCGGGCTCGGGCGGCCGCGGCGGCCGCGTCGAGGCGGGCGCCCAGGGCCTTGACCTGGTCGCGCAGCGTCTCGATGTCCTCGATCGGGACGCCGACCAGGTCCACCACGGTGCGGATCATCTGTTGTGCGCCGTGCTGGAGGTCGCGGCTGGCGTCGGTGGCGTGCAGCACCACCGCCCGGCCGTCGGTGGCGCTGCGGACACTCTCGACCAGGCCGCGCGACTGCAGTCGCTGGACCAGGGGCGAGAGCGTGCCGTAGTCGAGATGTACCTGTTCACCGAGGTCCTTCATGGTGATGCCGGGCCGTTCCCACAGCGCCAGCAGCACCAGGTACTGCGGGTAGGTCAGGTTCATGTCGTCCAGGAACGGCCGGTAGGCGGCGGTCATGGATCGCGACGTGGAGTACAGCGCGAAGCACAGCTGGGCATTGAGCGACAGCAGTGCGTAGTCGATCTCCTCGTCCGCTCCGGCCCGTTGCCCGTCGGGTGCGGAAGGCGGATGTTCGTGCATTACTGCACTGTACTGCGGACCGTGGCGAGCACGGCGTCGGTGGCCGCGCGATCGCCGACCGTGATGCGGATACCGGTGGGATAGGTCTTGACGTGGATGTCCGCGCCCGCCAATGCGGTTGCCACCCGATCGGCCTCGGCGCCGGACAGGGTGAGGTAGGAGAAGTTGGCGTAGCTGTCGGGAACGCACAGGCCGAGCTCGCGCAGCCCGGCGGTGAGATGAGCGCGATGCTCGCCCAGCACCGCCACCCGGGCCGCGATCTCGTCCTCCGCCTCGTAGCAGGCCCGCACCGCCACCTCGGCCAGCGCGGTCATGCCGAACGGCAGCTGCCAGCGGGCGATGCGCTCGATGAGCTCCGGTGCACCGAGCGCGTAGCCGACCCGCAGGGCCGCGAGGCCGTAGGCCTTCGAAAAGGTGCGCAGCACGAGCAGATTCGGGTGCCGGTCCAGCAGGGCGAAGACATCGATGCGGTCCGCCTCGGCGACGAAATCCACGTAGGCCTCGTCCAGGACGACGGTGACCGCCGCCGGGATCTCGTGCAGGAAGTCCTCGAATTCCCCTGCCGGCACCAGGGTTCCGGTCGGATTGTGCGGGCTGCAGACCACCAGCAGCCGGGTCCGCTCGGTCACCGCCGCGGCCAGCGCCGCCAGGTCCTGGCGGCCCGCGCCGGTGAGCGGCACCGTGACGGGCCGCCCGCCCGCCATGCTGGTCAGGATGGGGAACCCGTCGAAGGTGGGCGTCGCCATGACGACTTCGGCCGCGCCGGAACCGAATTCCTGGACGATGTGCATGATCACGCCGGTCGCACCCGCGCCCACCACGATGCGATCGGGGTCGCAGCCGAGCCGGGCGGCGATCAGCCGTGGCAGCCGCTGCGGCAGGAATTCCGGATAGCGATTGGCCGAGGCCAGGGCGGCGCTCAGCGCCTGCTGGACCGAGGGCGGCGGTCCGTAGGGAATCTCGTTGAGCTGCAGCCGATGTCCGGCCGTGATCAGCGGACTCATCGCGGCCGGCCCCTCAGCGCCCGCCCCAGCGGACGGCGGCGGCCCCGGCGAAATCACCCGCGTGCGCGAAGCCCGCGAACATCACCAGCGACCCGGCCGGCACCCGGCCCTCGTCGACCGCCCGGTCGAAGGTGACGGGAATGCCCGCGCCGAACAGGTTTCCGCAGTCCTCGAAGGTGTCCGGGTGCCGTTCGGGCGGCAGCTGGAGGGCATCGCGCCAGTTGCGCAGAAAGGCGCGGTTGGGCTGATTGGTGACCAGCAGATCCAGCTCCTGCGCGGACACCCCGATACGACCGCACACCGCGTTCGCCACCTCGGGCACCAGCCGGTTGCCGCGCTGCAGCACCTTGGCGATCTTGGATTCGGTGAAACCCACATGCATCTGGCCGGATCCGGCCTCCCAGTAGCGGCGCGGCGGGTCGGCGATGACGGTCATCTGCCCGGCGAACTCCGGCAGGTGCCGGGTCTCGATATCCAGGATCGGCGAAACGCCGGACTTCACCAGCAGTCCCGCGCCCGCGCCGTCGCCCGGAATCGCGGCCTGCGCCTTGCCACGCACCTGCTCCTGGGTGAAGACCTGGCCCGCGACATTCTGGATGGTCACCACCAGGGCGGAGCGGGCGGCGGAGGAGAGCAGGATCTGGCGGGCCAGTTTCATGCCGTAGACGAAGGACGCGCAGCCGCCGTTGTGCAGGTCGATCAGCCACTCCGGCGCGATGCCCAGACGGGCGGCCACGTCGCCACCGCTGCCCACGATGCCGATGTCCGGCAGCTGGGTGTGCACGATGAGAACATCGATGTCGCGCACCGCATCCCGGCCCTGCCGGGCGAGGATCGGGGCCACGGCGCGCTCGGCCATGTCGGCGGGCGTCTCACCCGGCGCGACGTGGTGGCGGAACTTGGGGGCCTTGAACATGATGTTCGAGGTGACCTCGTCCGGATCCGCGTACTGCGCGAAATAGTCTGCGGGGACGATGTTCTCGGGCAGGTATCCGGCGACGTCGAGCAGGCTGACAGTACTCATGGTCAGGCCATCCATTCCGGCTTGATCGGCTGTCCGGCGGCGTGCCGGTGTTCGCAGATCGCTTTGAGATTGCGCAGTTCCAGCAGGTGCCCGGCGGCGAAGAGGTGCCAGAAGTCGCCCACCCAGACCGGGCGGCCCTCCGGCTCGGTCTCGGGATAGCCGTTGTCCTCGTAGAACGGGTGGCGGCAATTGGTCCAGGTGACAACGGATCCCGGCTTGTTCAGCACGAGTTGCGCGTCCACGACCCGCATCAGGTAGATCATCCACAGGTGGTCGGCCTGGTCCCAGGCGCAGTGGTAGTCCACGGTGCGGGCGTCGGGGTTGGCGACCGTACGGGTGTAGATGCGGGTGTGCGAGCCGATCCGGTCATCCGACGCCCAGATCTCGGGGTCGGCGGTGCGCTCGAAACCCCGCATGCTGTAGGTCCATTCGCACAGGCTGCGAGTGTCGGCCAGGTATCCGTACACCTCGTCCGGCGGGGCGGCGATGAATTCGGTGACGGTGCAGTACTCCCCGTAGATCTCGTCGTGCGGGTACACGGCGCGGGTCATGTCGAGCACCAGCGGCATGCCCTCCTTGAGGGCCATGGTCTCGATGCGGTACACGCCCGGGATATCCAGCTCCGGGACTTCGATCGGCGCGTCGGTGGCGGTCTCGGTCATGCGAGGGACTCCTTCAGGAAGGGGGCGAACGGTGGGATTTCGTCTGGGTCACACTGCAGTTCGATGAACGCGGGCCCCGGCGTGGCCCGCGTCTTGTCCAGTGCGTTCTCGAAGTCGGACAGCGTGCGCGCGGTCCAGGCGGGCAGCTCGGGAAACATGGCCGCGACACCGGCCCCGATCTCCGCCGCGCGGAACCGGTTGAAGCTGTACTCGCCGGAGTAGAAGACCTGCTCCCGCGTCACGCACATGGCGTGCGCGTTGTTGTTGAACACCACGAAGGTCACCGGCACTTGGTACTCGACAGCCGTGTGCACCTCGTGGCCGTGCATGAAATACGCGCCGTCCCCGGCGATCACCACGGCCCGCCGCCCCCGCCCCAGCGCACACCCGATCCCCGCCCCGAACGAGTACCCCATCCCGCCCATGCCGAGCGCGATGAGGAACCGCCCGTCCTCGGGGACCCGCAGGTAGTGCACGACCGCGGCGCCGGTGTTCCCGGCATCCGCGACCACATCGGTGCCGGGCTCCAGCGCCGCCTCGATGGCCGCGACGGCCGGGCGATATCGCACACCCGGCCCGGACGCGGGCGGGACGGCCAGCTCGTGCGGCGCACCTGGATTCGATTGCACACCAATCGATTCCGAGGCGGCCGCCGTGTCACCGGGCAGCGCCGGGAGAGCGGGCAGGGCGGCTGATTCCGCCAAGGAGGCACGCAGTTCCCTCAGG
The DNA here is from genome assembly GCF_042754245.1 of Nocardia sp. NPDC059228. Lineage (NCBI taxonomy): Bacteria > Bacillati > Actinomycetota > Actinomycetes > Mycobacteriales > Nocardiaceae > Nocardia > Nocardia sp. NPDC059228. The sequence continues at coordinate 146,493 of NZ_JBHZAL010000009.1, forward strand.
GAAGCACCCAGCGGCCCCCGCGCCTCGGCATGGACCGGCACGAACGGCTGTTCCGCTCCCAGGTACACCACGCGCGGACAGGCGGCCAGCGCCGCATCCAATCCGGCCCGTGCGGTCATCGACAGCGGCGCCCCCACCAGCAGGCACAGCTCCGCCGCCGCGACGAGCCCGGCGGCATGGGGGTGCCCCATGACCCCGACGACCCCGGCGAAGCGGTCATCCCGATTCGAGAAGGCGTCCTTGGCATCCGGGGTGACCAGCACCGCCGCATCCAGCACCCGCACCACCTCCGCCAGCTCGGCCCGCGCATCGGCCGCCGCGACCTCGGGTCCGGCGATGACGACCACCCGGCTTCCGGCAGGCACATCGGCAAGCAGCGCCGCGATGTCCGCCGGCGTTTCCTCCGAGCTCGCAATCGGTTCGTCCCGGCCCCCGTGAGCGGGCTCGTATCGCAGGCCGGCCGCCAGGGTGGAGCCGCTCGAGATCAGGGTGGCTTGAATGTCCTTGGGAAGCAGCAGGACTGCCGGGCCACCGGACAGTGCTGCCGCGATGGCACGGTCGAGTTCGGCGGAGATGTCCTGGGGCCGAGTGATTTTGACGCAGTGGCGGGAGACCGCGGTGAAGATACGCTCGGCGTCGAGGCGCCCGGGATGGCCGCTGGCGTCCTGGAAGGCGCCGCGACCCTCGAGGGTGGTCGGGGGCTGGCCGACCAAAGCCAGGACCGGGACCCGGGAGTCGAAGGATTCGGTCAGGGCGGCGAGGAGATTCATGGCGCCGCCGCCGGAGGTGGCCGCCACCACGCCGAGGCGGGTGGTGGCGCGGGCGTAGCCGTCCGCCATGGTGGCCGCACCGAATTCGTGTTTGGCGATGATGCCGGTGAGGCCGGGGTGCCGGTGGAGGGCGTCGTAGAGGTCCTCGATATTGGCGCCGCCCACGCCGAAGACGTGGTCGGTGTGTGCCGCGATCCGCTCGGCGATGAGGTCGGCCACGGTTCGGAATTCGGGTTTCCTCTCGAACACGATCCCCCGTTTCACAGTGCCTTGTCCGCGATACATCGCACACAAGGTATCCAGTCGAAGCGAGCCCGATCAACGTGTCCCAAGTCACAAACGAGCCGGAACATGCTGTTGCACAGCGTAATTAGCCACACAAAGACCCCGCCGGGGATGCCTCGGCGGGGTCCCGGTCCGGACGCAGGGGGAGAACCGGACCGCATCTGGATGGCTACCGGCGTGGGGCCGGTCTATCCAGTCAACGATCGGCGGGCTGCCGGGGTTCAGTGCGAGGACCCGATCGGCGTGTCGGCTTCCCGAAGGCCGCGCGGGCCAGGCGGAGGCAACGCCGGTCGCCATTGAGGGTGAGCCCGAGGCGGTTGGGAACATAGGCGAAGGAGAGCCCGGTTTCCGGATCGGCGAAACCGAGCGAACCGCCCATACCGGGCGTGCCGTAGGCGCGGTGACCGGACGAACCGAACGGGAAGGTCGGACACGACTTCCGGAATCCGAGGTGGAATCGGGTCGTGGTCTTCAGCACGGCATCGGGCGCGGGCACCGGTCCCGGGCCGGCGATGCGGGCCCGCACATCGTCCGCGATCGGCAGCTCACCGGACAACCCCGCCGCATAGATCCGCGCCAGGCCGCGCGCCGAGCCGACGCCATTGCTGCCCGGCAGCTCCACCGACATGATCTCGGGTCGCACGAAATCCTCGGGCATGCCCAGGTCCGGAACCGTCAGCGCCCGGAAGAGCGGGCCCCGGCGCAGTAGCGCCGGAACCGCCTGATTCCAGGGCAGATTCCGCTCGTGGCGCAGGTCCAGCCCGGAAGTGCGGACCAGCCGGGCGATTCGCTCACCCCCGAGATCCGCATCCAGCCCGATCGTGAAATCGACGCCCAGCGGCCCGGAGATCTCCTCGGCGATGAACCGCCGGATGCTGCGCCCGGCCGGATCGGCGCGGCGCACCAGCTCATTGATGTACAGCCCGATGCTGACCGGGTGATAGCCCTGCCGTGTGCCCGGCGTCCACCCCGGCCGCTGCGCCGCCAGCACGCCGGCGACGCGATCCAGATCGAACAGATCGGCCAGGGTCATCCGGGTATCGCGCAGAATGTGGAGGCCCACCTGGTGATCGATCAGCTGCCGGACGGTGACCTCGGCCTTGCCACGCGCCGCGAATTCGGGCCAGTAGCGCGCCACCGGCTCGTCGTAGTCCAGCTGCCCGCGCGACACCAGCATGGCAAGCGTCAGCGCCGCAACACCTTTGGTCGACGAGAACACCGGGGCGATGGTGTCCCGCTCCCACGGCAGCCGCCGGACCGCATCCCGCCAGCCGCCCCAGAGGTCCACCACGGGCGTGTCCCCATCGAACACCGTCACGGCCGCGCCGATCTCCCCGTGCTGGAAGTTGCGCCGGAAGGCGTCCGCGACCCGCCCGTACCCGTCGGCCGCATACCCGTGAATAGTCATGTCCCTCATCGGACGCGAGACTACGACACGCCCAGCGCCATGCCGCACGCCACGGGCGCGGGCAGTGACTCGCGCCTCTCGAACCCCGTCCGGCCAATTGCAGGGCGTTCACCAATCGCGCGATCAGCGCGTCACCGCCTCACATGGCGGCTCTCGGCAATCGCGCCGTATGCTCGGGCATCGGCACGAACGTGGCACCCAGCCACTACTCCCGCTTTTGAAGGGGCCTGGATGCCACGCACCACCCGGATAACCATCATGCTGCTGTTCGCGGCGTGGGTGGTCGATTACATCGATCGGACCGTGATCAATTTCGCGTTGCCCTCGATCGGCGAGGACCTGGGTCTCGACCACACGCAACAGGGTCTGCTGGTGTCGGTGTTCTTCATCGCGTACGCGCTCATCCAGGTTCCCGGAGGTTTGCTGGCGGATCGGTTCGGGGCCTTGAAGGTCGGCATCGCAGGTCTGACAGCCTGGTCGATCTTCACCGGATTGACCGCGGTCGCCTGGTCTTTCGCGGTCCTGCTGGGCATCCGGTTCCTGTTCGGCTTGGTGCAGGGTGTTTTTCCGGCGGCCGCCATCAAGGCGCTGGCGGAACGCACTCTGCCCGAGCAGCGGACGACCGCGGCCGGCTGGACGAACTCCTCGAACGCGGCCGGCCTGCTGCTGGCGGCGGTGATCGCGGGGGTCATGCTGCCCACGGTCGGGTGGCGGGTGATGTTCGGGGTCATCTCGGTGCTGGGGGTGGCGGTCATCCTGGCGTGGCGTCGATGGATGCCGGAACCGCTGGTGCAGGACGAGATTCCGGTCGCGAACGCCGGCACGAGGGCCGAACGCCGCGCCGTGCTGCTCTCGCCCGCACTGATCGGCTTCGCGGTCATCTTCTTCGGCTACGACGTGCTGGTGTGGGGCGTCACCGCCTGGACGCCGACCTTCCTGCACGAGCAGCGCGGAATCTCCATGGGCGGCATTGCCATCGCCGCGGTGCCGACCACGCTGGCCGCGGCGGCCGGGGTGGTGCTGGGCGCCCGGCTCTCCGATCGGATCGGCGGGCGGCCGCGGGTGATCGTGGTGCCGGCCATGGCCTTCACCGCCGCCATGCTGTTCGCCCTGCCGCGCGCCGAGTCCTTCCCGCTGTTCGTCCTGCTGGGCACGGCGATGAGCCTGGTGGCCGGGATGGCCTACATGCCCGCGTTCTCGGTGCCGCTGCGGTCGCTGCCGAGCGCCTATATCGGCGCGGCCACCGGGGTGATCATCTTCGGCGGGCAGCTGGCGGGTGTGGTGAGCCCGATCGCCTTCGGTGTCATCACCGATCACGTCTCGTACACAACGGCATTCGAAGCCATGGCCCTCGGACCGCTGCTGGCGTTGCTGGCGGCGGCCATGGTCCCGCAAACCGCCGACGCGTTCCGGACGACGCTGGCCCGCCGCGTCTCGGCGACCGCCCCGACGAAAGAGAGTCTCACATGACCGAGCACTGGCAGCAGGTCTACCGCCATCTGCACGCCCACCCGGAGCTGTCGGGCCAGGAGCACGCCACCGCCGGCCTGGTGGCCGATGAGCTGCGCGCCCTGCCCGGCTGGGAGGTGACCGAGAACGTCGGCGGCACCGGCGTTGTCGGCGTGCTGCGGAGTGGTCCCGGGCCGGTGGTGTGGCTGCGCGCGGATATGGACGCGCTGCCGGTGCAGGAGGAGACCGGGCTCGACTACGCCTCCACGATCCCCGGCGTCATGCACGCGTGCGGCCACGACGTGCACGTCACGGCACTGCTCGGCACCTGCGCGGAACTGTCGGCGAATCCATTGCCCGGCACGGTGGTGGCGCTGTTCCAGCCCGCCGAGGAGACCGGTGCGGGCGCGCAGGGCATGATCAATGACGGTCTGCTGGAACGCTTTCCCCATCCGCGCATCGTGCTCGGCCAGCATGTGAGCCCGCTGCCCGCGGGCATCATCCTGAGCCGGCCCGGCACCCTGATGGCCGCCTCCGACTCGGTCCGGATCACCTTCCTGGGCAAGGGCGGCCACGCTTCCCAGCCGCACACGGCTATCGACCCGCTGCTCATGGCGGCCTCCCTGGTGGTGCGGCTGCAATCGCTCACCGCCCGCCAGACCGCCACCGCCGCCGGCCCGGTCCTCACCGCCGGCGCCCTGCACGCGGGCACCCGCCCCAACATCATCGCGGACACCTCCGAGGTCCTGCTCAGCCTGCGCACCTTCACCGACAGTTCGCGCAACCACATGGTCGAGGGCATCCAGCGCATGGCCGAGGCCGAGGCGGCCGCCGCCGGCGCACTCCAGGAACCGAAAGTCGAGTTCTACGACCACTTCCCGGTCACCGAGAACACCCCCGGCGACACCGAACGGGTCCTGGCCACCCTCACCGCCGCCGGCCTTCCCGTCATGCCCATGGACCACCCCATCACGGGCAGCGAGGATTTCGGCGCCTTCGGCACCGCGGCCCACGCGCCCTCCGTCTTCTGGCACATCGGCGGCATAGACCCCGCCCGCTTCACCGAGGAGGACCAGGCCTACATGCTCACCGAGGGCGCCCTCCCACCCCGCTTCCCCTCCAACCACTCCCCCCGCTTCGCCCCCGACCCCGCCCAAGCCCTCCCCGCCGCCATCACCACCATGCTCACCGCCACCCGAGCCGAGCTCACCCGCGCCTGAAAGCCGACGACCGGGACGGTTCGGCAGGTTCAGGCCATTATCGGGCCGATCGGAAAGGCCGGCCGCATGGCGCCGCCCGGCAGCGAATACCGAAGGGCGTCTTCGGATTCCGTGGAATGGTGTGCCTCGAGCTCCGTGGGGGATCCGGTGGACGGTGATCCGAAGACGAAGCCGCGCAGGGCCAGGAAGCGCAGGGCACCGATGGCCGCGGTGAGGGCGATGACGGCGGCCGCGCGGGCGAGGGGGCTCAGGCCGGGTGCGTAGGAGTCGAGGGCGGCCAGGGCGGCCGTGCTGATCAGGAGGCCGATCACGGCCAGTCCGCCGCCTTCCCATTGGGCGGTGAACCAGGTGACGCGGCCGGCGGCGCGGAAGGTGAGGTGGCGGTGGAGTTCGTTGGCGATCACGGTGCTGAGGATCGAGCCGGCGATATTGGCGATCAGGGGACCGGCGCTGTTCAGGGTCAGGAACAGGACGAGGTAGGTGATATTGCTGGCGCCGCCGACCAGGGCGAAGCGGATCAGCTGGGCGAAGACGTGATCGCCGCGCAGGTAGCGCAGTCCGAGATCGGCGGTGATGTTCACCTGATCACCGTCACCGGTACGACTGACATCGACCTGACGTCGACCTGACGCGCGGCTTGCGTCGGGCACTCACTGGTCGAAGGCGATGTGGAGGTCGTCCGATTCGGGCAGGGTCTGGCAGGCGAGGGTCAGGCCCCGGGCCAGTTCCTGCTCGATCAGGGATTCGTTCATGAGCATGCGGGTGCGGCCCTGCTTGACGCTGCAGACGCAGGTGGCGCAGGCCGATTCGCGGCACACGTAGGGGGCGTCGATGCCGTGGCTCAGCAGGACATCGAGGAGTTTCTCGGATCTCGGCCACGGCAGGTTGTGGGTTTCGCCGTCGATGTCGACCCGGACGGTCGCGACATCCGCGGCGGCCGTGCCCCGGGCGGTCGCCACGACCTGCGTGGGTTCGGACGCCACCGGGGCGTGGCGTTCGAACGGGTTGCCGGTGAGCGAGCGGTAGTTCTCCTGGCGGATGGCCCGGCCGGGAATGCGGAGCTGACCGAGGCCCTGCGCCACCGACGACGCGAAACCCGCCGGGCCGCACACGTAGACGTCATGACGCCGGTAGGGACGCGCCCACAATGCGAAGACACGCGCGGACGGCAGCCCCCGCTCGGATTCGAGCCAGTGGGTCACGGTCAGCCGTCGGGGGTAACCGTGGGCCAGTTGCTGCAGCCGGTTCGCGAAGATGATCGATTCCCGGTCCCGGTTGGCATAGAACAGCGCGATATCGCGGCGCCCGATGGCGAGCGCCGATTTGAGGATCGAGATCACCGGCGTGATGCCGCTGCCCGCCGCGCAGAGCAGCAGATCGCGGTCCCACGCGCGTGGCGCGAAAGTGCCCGCCGGTTCGAGAACCGTGAGGATGTCGCCCGCGGAGACGTTGTCGCACAGCCAGTTCGAGCCGTAACCGCCCGGCGTGCGCTTGACCGTCACGGTGGGCCGGTCGTCGCAGTGCGGGCTGCTGGACAGGGAGTAGCAGCGGGCTACCGAACCGGTGCGCTCGCTGGGAACGCGCAAGGTGAGGTATTGCCCCGGCGCGTAGGCGAAGCGGCGGGTCAGGTCGGTGGGGATATCGAAGATCAGCGAGACCGCGTCGGCGGTCTCGCTGATGACTTCGCGCACCTTCAACTGGTGGGCGCGTGCGTTCAACGGGGTCCTCCCCTGCCGAACGCCAGCTCCCCCAGGGACTGGATGCGCTCCATCGAAAGTGGCTGCGTCATACGGCGATTGATGCCAGGTGCGATGCGCAGCATGAAGTAGCCCAGCCACGCCTCGGCGCGCACCGGAACCACCGCCAGGTCGTAGCGAAGGGCGCGCACCACGGCCCGCGCCACCAGATCCGGGCTCAGCGGCGAGAAGGGCAGCCGCTCGGCCAGTTCCTGAATCTGCGCGGTGAGCTGCTGCCCGCGCTCCAGCAGCCGCGGATCGACGCCCACCGCGATCGCGTGCCGGGCGATATCGGTATTGATCACGCCGGGGCAGATCGCGCTCACCCCAACGCCTTTGGGCGCGAGTTCCAGCCGCAGGCACTCGGTGAGCATCTTCACCCCGGCCTTGGACACCGAGTACGCCGACATGATCGGCGTCGGCGTGAACGCGGCCGCCGAGGCGATGTTCACGATGTGCCCGCGCTTGCCCTCGTCGATCATGAGCCGCCCGAAGGCCCGGCAGCCGAACACGACACCGAGCAGGTTCACGCTGAGCTGGTGCTCCCAATCCTCGGGCTCGAGATCCAGAAACGCCCCGCTGACCAGGATTCCGGCATTGTTGACCAGCACATCCGGCACCCCGTGATCGGCGTGCACGTCCCGGGCGAAGGCGGCCCAGGCGGGCGGGTCGGTGACGTCGAGCTGCATGGCGACCGCCCGCTGACCCTGCGACTGAATGACGGCCACCGTCGACAGCGCCGCGTCCTTGTCGATGTCCGACACGATCACCCGGGATCCCATGCGCGCGAACCGCAGCGCCGTGGCCCGCCCGATCCCACTGCCCGCACCGGTGACGACCACCAGCTTCGGATCGACACTGTTGAGTTTCACGAGACCTCCTCGGAGTCCACGACCGCCTCCGGCGCCGCCGGAGCGCCCACCGTGTAGCAGTACACGTCGAGATCGAAATGATGTTTCTGCCAATACATCTCGTCGTGCGCGGACGGACGGAACGGCGAATCGCCGTGCTTGTCGATGTAGTAGGTGTTGGAGCCCGCGCAGACCGGGGTGAACACCGAAACCCCTTGGTAGGACTGGTATCGATGCTCGTCCCGGAACTGTTCGAGATCCTTGCCGCCGGCTCTCATGCCGCCCCCCTCAGCCGATGCGGTCCAGCAGTTCGCCGTCCGTACCGAACAGCTCCCGGCGCCATCGTTCGAGCAGTGCGTTGGTGTCGATGTCGTCCGGATGGAACCCCGGCCGCATATAGGGCCGCATCTCCTTCAGCAGCCCCTTCACAATCGGCCCGCGGTACAGCCGAATCGACTGCCGCACCACCTGCAACGGCCGCCAGCTGCGCGGATCGCTGAGGATCGAGGCGAGCACGCCGAGCGAGACCACCGGAACGGTGAAGACATACATCCCCGCCATCACGCCGATACGCACCATTTCGGTCCCGCCGGCGCTCCGGAACACGTCGAAGGCCACCGACTTGTGCTCGAGCTCCTCGAAAGCGTGCCAGTTCAACAGATTCCAGACCTCCGGATCGCCGGGTATGTCCTGGATCTCCTGGGTGCCCAGCACCCGCTTGGCGAGCGCCGCCGTGTAATGCTCGGCCGCGGCGGTCATCGCCAGATGCACCTGCCGCGGCGCCGCGTTCTCGATCGCGATCACACCCTTCTCCCGTAGCGCGCCGGGCGCGAAGGTGAACAGGCGGACGATCGGGAAGCCGTTCTCGATGAGCTGCTCGTTCAACCGCCGATGCTGCTGCCCGTGCACCGCCTCCTGGCCGATGAATCCGGCCACCCGCTTCTTGAGCACGGGATCGGTGATCTCACCGGAGAATTTGCGCACCGAGCGGATGAAGGATTCCTCGCCCGGCGGAAAGGCCGCCGAGAGCACCGCAATCAGATGGGTGAGGGGAATGTCGCCCTGGACGAACTGATGCGCCATCGGTTCGGGCTCGCCGAACCGGAATCGCATGCGCCGCACCTTCGGAGAGGGCATGAGGGACGTGCTGTCCTGCCGACCGATCGCCATTGGCCGGTCCTTTCCTGCAATGGGGTGGTGACTACTTCACGTGGTCGACGAGCTGACCGTCCGCCCCGAAAAGCTCCTGCTGCCACCGGGACAGCAGTGCGGCGGTGTCGATGTCGTCGGGGTGGAAGCCGGGCCGCATGTACTCGCCCAGCTCCGGCATGAGCCCGCGGAAGATGGGGCCGGTGAACAACCGGTATGCCTCGCGCGCCACGCGGATCGGCTGCCGCCGCGCGGCCGGGTCACGCCCGACGGCCAGCGCCAGGCTCAGGTAGGTCAGCGGCAGCGTCAGCGAGTACATGGCGAGCATGACCCCGATACGGGTGCGCTCGGTGCCGCCGACCGCGCGGAAGACGTCGAAGGCCACCGACTTGTGCTCGAGTTCTTCCAGCGCATGCCAATTCAGCAGATTCCACACTTCCGGATCGCCGGGAATGCCCTGGATCTCGTCGCTGGACAGCACCCGCTGCGCCAGCACGGCGGTGTAGTGCTCGGCCGCCGCGGTCATGGCCAGGTGCACCTGGGGCGACACCCGCTCCTCGATCCAGAGCATGCGCTTCCTGGCCCGCCCGGAGTCCAGCCAGGCGATGGGATAGCCCAGCTCGACCAGCTTTTCATTGAGTTTGCGGTGCTCCTGGCCGTGCATGGCCTCCTGCCCGACGAAACCGGTCACCCGCTTCTTGAGCATCGGATCGGTGACCCGGTCGGCCACCCGGCGCACCGAACGGATGAAGGACTCCTCCCCCGCCGGGAAGCCGCCGGACATGCCGGCCACGAAATGGCTGTAGACCATGTCGTTTTCGACGAAGTACTTGTCGCTGGAAGCGCGCTGATCGAATCGGAACCTGACGCGGCGGGCCTTGGGATAGGCCTGCGCCGGAAGGGCATTCGCCATCTGGACCATCCTTGATGCGACACGAAGTACCTAGTACTGCGTGTTCGATATGATGCCCAGTGTAAGATTGTCCCAGACAGCACACAAGGGGTGTGCCGTAACGGATCGAATTACAATCTGCCGCATGGCCTCCCACCCGCGTCACCGCCCGGGCGAGAGGAAGGGCGATGCGCGCTACGACCGCTGGCACTCGCACCGCACCTCGGTCCGGGCCGAACTCATCGAGGCCACCATCCGCGCCATCGACGCCCACGGCCCCGATCTGTCCATCGACGATGTGGTGAAAACCGCTGGTATACCGCGTCCCAAGCTGTATCGCTTCTTCGGCGACAAGGTGGAACTGCTGGCCGCGGTGAGCGGGAGTGTCCAGCGGCTCATCGTCGAGCGGGTCACCCCGCACCTGAACCCCGCCGGACCGGTGCGCGACGGTCTGCGCACCGCCCTGACCGCCTACATCGATCTGGTGGACGAGCGCCCCAACCTGTTTCGCTTCATTGTCAGCTCACATGTGGTCGCGGCCTTCGGCGCGGCCCGCCTGATCGAGGACGGCCGCCCACTGTCCGATACAGTCGCGCACTTCTTCTCCGGCGTGCTGCGCCTGCGCGGCGCGAACGGCGACCACACCCAGTTCGCGGTGGACGCCATGCTCGGCGCGATCGGCCTGGGCGTGCTGCGCTGGCTCAACGAACCCGCCATCACCGCAAAGGAACTCGCCGAGGAACTGACCGCCTTCGCCTGGGGCGCGCTCGCGGCCACCGCCGCCGCCCGCGGCCTCACCCTCGATCCGGACGCACCGCTGCTGCCGCTGCCACAGCTCAGCGAATGAAGCGCTCCACCATCCGCCGCTCGCTGGCGGCATCGGCCAGCGGCCAGGTCAGCAGCGACAGCACCATGCGCACAATCCATTGCGCCGCTTCGTCATCCGGGGCGATCCCGGTCAGCAGGGTGGCGATCCGCCCCAGCTCCGGCGAGCTCGCGAAGGCCCCGTCGCTGCCGCCCGCCCGGGTGCCCGCGAATCCCTTGGCCAGCACCGGATCCGAGCGCACCGCCGCCACCGACGCCAGGATCGCCTCCACGATCCGGCGCGGGCCCTCGTAGCGCCGCACCGCCGCGGCCACCCGCTCCGCCACCGCGATCGCCGATTTGGCCATCACCGCGTCGAACAGCGCGGCCTTGCCGGGAAAGTGCCGATACAGCGTCGCCCGCGAACAGCCGACCGCGCTCGCCACCTCATCCATCCCCACATGGTCGAACCCGCGCGCCTGGAACAGTTCCGACGCGACGCCGACGATCCGGTCCGCGGCGACCGACCGCCGCACGCCACCCGCCAGCCAGTCCACTCGCTGCTCGGTCACCATGCCCACTCCTCATCGATGAAGATCAGGTCTCATCCTGAGATGTGAGTCCGGATTCGTCCAGGGTCAATGCGGCCACCGCGGGCGGACTGCCGGTTATCCGTTGGATAGCCGAATCTCCGCAATCGCACCAAATTCATCCTTGACACCCATGTGCAACAGACCTATCTCAAATTGCTGGAAATTCACCAGTTCTGTGTGAGGCTGGCGAAAGACGTGGCGTGGACAGTGTCCGGGCACGGGTTCTGTAGATGCGCGTACTGGCTCGAGAGCCGGAAGCCCAACAGTGAGGTGGCACATGGCAGCAGCACCCGTTGATCGCACCGATTTCGACAATGCCGAGCGCGGATTCATCGCGCGACTCTCGCCCGCCGTGATTCCGGGGAAGAGCGGCGGCGTGGCCTACGACGCGGACTCCTTCGACTTCCTCGAGGCCGACGGCGCGGCCACCGTCCTGCCGAGCCTGTGGCGGCAGTCCCAGCTCACCGCGATGCACGGGCTCTACGAGGTGTGCGAGGGCGTGTATCAGGTTCGCGGCCTGGATATTTCGAACATGACGCTGATCGAATCGGACAACGGCGTCATCGTGGTCGACCCGCTCGTGAGCGCGGAGACAGCCGCCGCGGCGCTGGCGCTGTACCGCGAGAATCGCGGCGACCGCGCGGTCACCGCGGTGATCTACACCCACCCGCACGCCGATCACTTCGGCGGCGTCCTGGGTGTGGTCGAGCAGGACACCACCGTGCCGATCATCGCGCCCGAGCACTTCATGGAACATGCCATCGCGGAGAACGTGTACGCCGGCACGGCCATGCTGCGCCGCGGCATGTACTACTCCGGCGCGAATCTGACGCGCGACCCGAAGGGGCTGGTCGGCATGGGCCTGGGCCCGGTCGCCTCGGCGGGTGAATTCGGACTGCTCGCACCGACACTCGACATCACCGCCACCGGCCAGGAGGAAGTGGTCGACGGGGTGCGGATCATCTTCCAGATGACGCCCGGCACCGAGGCGCCGGCCGAGATGAACTTCCTGCTGCCCGACCGCAATGCGCTGTGCATGGCCGAGAACGCCTGCCACACCCTGCACAACATCCTCACCCTGCGCGGCGCGCAGGTCCGCGATGCCCGCATGTGGTCGCGGTACATCGCCGAGGCGATCGAGATGTTCATCGACCGCACCGATGTCGTGTTCGCCTCGCACCACTGGCCGACCTGGGGCCGGGACAATATCGTGGAGTTCCTGATCCAGCAGCGCGACACCTACGCCTACCTGCACGACCAGACCGTGCGGCGAATGAACCAGGGCGAGATCGGAACCGAGATCGCCGAGGACTTCCCGCTGGCCCCGGACCTGGCCGTACAGTGGAACAACCGCGGGTACTACGGCTCCGTCAGCCATGACGTGAAGGCCGTCTACCAGCGCTATCTCGGCTGGTACGACGGCAATCCGGCGCACCTGTGGCTGCACCCGCCGCAGGAGCAGGCCACCCGCTACGTACGGCTGCTCGGCGGCGTGGACGCGACCGTCGCCAAGGTGAAGGAGTTCGTGGAGCAGGGCGATCTGCGCTTCGCGGCCGAACTCGGCAGCCACGCGGTCTTCGCCGACCCGTCCCACGCCGAGGCCAAGGAGACCCTGGCGGCGGTGTTCGAGCGGCTCGGCTTCGGCTCCGAGAACGCGACCTGGCGCAACTGTTTCCTCACCGGCGCACAGGAACTCCGCCGGGGCGTCACCGGGACGCTGCTCACCGCCGGCCAGGCGGTGGCCCTTGCCATGAGCATCACGCAGCTGTTCGACACGCTGTCGCTGAACATCGTCGGATCCCAGGCGTGGGACGAGAAGTTCAGCATCGCTTGGCATTTCACGGACAGCGGCGAGGAGTACCGGATGGAGCTGAGCCATGGCGCGCTCATCCACCATCCGGCCACCCGCAAGCGAGATGCCGATCTCGACATCACCCTCACCAAGCCCGGCCTGCTGCAGCTGATGGCGACCGGGAAGTTCGACGGTCTGCAGACCAAGGGCGATACCGGGGTGTGGAAGCGGCTCACCGGCCTGCTCGACAAGGCCGATCCCAATTTCACGATCGTCGTGCCCTGACGCCCGGGAGACCGCCGGGCCGCCTCGACACCCGCCGGGCCGGTCCGGATCCGAGTTGGCCACAACCGAATTCACCATCGAGGATCGCCTGGATCCCGCCGACCCGGTGCCTGGTGGTCAGCGCGGGTGCCGCTGCGCTGCGAACGGCGCGTCTACCGCGGGATCCGGGCCGCCGAAAAGGGCCTCAGCCAGTAGCCATTTCGCGCTGCACGGTGGTGGTGATCTCGGACGCGGTCAGGATCATGGCCACCAGGAAGTCGATGAGCTGGGCACGGTCGATGTCCAGCTCGTCGCGCAGCCACTCGATGAGGATCTCCAGGCCGCCGTGGGCGACCGTGCGGGCGGCGAGCGCGGCGTGCACTCCGGTGACGGCGGCGTCGCCGAGCAGTTCGCGCCCCTGATCGAGCATGACCTGGGCGACCACATCGATGAGTTCGGTACGGCGGCGGCGCAATTCGTCGGTGGTCTGCATGTCGATGGCCAGCCGGCGGCGGGCGGGATGATCGGCGATGGCGGTGACGCCGGCCTCGATCACGCCCCGCAGGCGGATCCGGGTGTCGGCGGGCGCGGCGGCGATGACACCCATGACCGCGGCGACGACCTCGGCCAGCTGCTCGTCGACCAGTTCGTACAGTAGCCGGTCGGTGTGGCTGTAGGTCTCGTAGAAGTAGCGATCGTTGAGCCCGGCGCGGGCGCACAGCGCGCGCACCTTCAACCCGCCGATACCCTCCTCGGCGATCACCTCCAGCGCGACTTCGCGCAGCCGCTCGCGCCGCTGGTTCCGCCGCTCATCAGCGCTGAGACCGGCGTATCGGCCACGGGGTATGTCCACGGTTCCGCCCTGTCTATTGCCATGTCGCAAGGTTTGGTGAAGACTATCACCAAAGTTTTGGTGACATCCTTCACCAAACTCTGAACGCACCCAGGAGGCACGCGATGACGCGTTCCGAATTGCCCGATCCGGTGATCTTCCGGGAGTTCCCGTTCACTATCGGGGTCAAGATCCTCGCCCCCGGAGATATCCGTCCAACCCCCGAGCAGCACGCCGCCTACCGCAAGTTCACCGAGATGGGCGATCCACTGGCCGACGCCGTGGTCGAGATGTTCCGGCGACTGCCGACCGGGCAGGGCCGGGCCATGTTCGAGACGGCCCTGGAGCGCGGCATCGACGCGGTGCCGGACGCGCCCGCTGAGCTGAAAGCCTTTTTCGCGCACATCGATTCGGTGCCGTTCTGGCTCGACCAGGACAAGATGGACCGGGCCGCGCGGGTCAGCGGCCGGGTCGGGCCGTGGGCGACCAACCTGGCCCTGTCCATGTTCTCGCTCAATGGCGGCTACCTCGCCTCGCGGGCGGGCAAGGTGCTGGTCGGCACCGGCGGGCTCTCGGCCGAGACCATGGCGCCCCGCCGTGTCGTCGAGACCGCGACCTGGTGGATCGACGTGACCGCGCCGGGCGGCCTGGAGCGGTTCGCGCCGGGATTCAAGAACACCGTGCGGGTGCGCATCATGCACGCGCAGGTGCGGGCGGGCATGAACCGGCGGCCGGACTGGGATTACGAGCAGTGGGACCACCCACTCAACCAGTCCCTGACCGCGGGCACGCTGATGTTATTCTCGCTGGCCACCATTGCCGGGTGCAATGCCGTCGGGCTGCGGTTCTCGAAGAAGGAGAAGGCGGCCGTCTATCACCTGTGGCGGTATGTCGGCCACGTGATCGGGCTCGATCCCGAGATCCTGCCGGCCGACGAGACCGACACCTGGCGGCTGCTGTGGCTACAGGCCGACTACGAATTCCTGCCCGACGAGGACTCGCGGCGGCTGTCCAAGGCATTGGTGTCCGCGCTCGGCCCGGTGTACGGGTTCGACGGGCCCGGCCTGCGTTCCCGCGCATTGCGCTGGGCCTTCACCATGTATGCGGTCTCCTACAGCCGAATCCTGCTGGGCAAGACCAACTCCGACTTCCTGGAGATGCCCTACAGCCGGGTCTTTCTCGCGGCGGTGCTGGCCACGGCCGCCGTCAACGGCGTGCTCGAGGTGCCGCGCCGGATCATTCCGGGCGCGACCCGGCTGAGCGAGCGGCTGGGCCGCCGCGCCACCGAGCGCATGATGCGGCGGGCCGCCCTCGTGAACAATCCGGACCGCAGCTACGCCCGCCACGATCGGCTGACCGAAACCCGCGCGGCCTGAGCTTCTTACCGGCGGTAACCTACGCCGGGTAACCCCTTGATGAAGGAATCTGGTCAATGAGCCTGCCGCCCATCCTGTCCGAGCGCCTGCGCCTGCCCGCGGTCGCCTCCCCCATGTTCATCGTGTCCGGGCCCGAGCTGGTGATCGCCCAGTCCAAGGCGGGCATCGTGGGTTCGTTCCCGACGCTGAACGCGCGGCCGCAGTCGCTCTTCAAGGAGTGGCTGGTGCGGATCAACGAGGAGCTCGCCAAGCACGACGCCGACAATCCGGAGCAGCCGTCGGCGCCGTACGCCGTGAACCTGATCGTGCACAAGAGCAATGACCGGCTGGAGGAGGATCTGGCCACGGTCGTCGAGCACCGGGTGCCGATCGTCATCACCTCGCTGGGCGCGCGGCCCGATGTCAATGAGGCCGTGCACTCCTACGGCGGCATCGTGCTGCACGACATCATCAACAATGTGTTCGCGCACAAGGCCGTCGAACGCGGCGCGGACGGCCTGATCGCGGTGGCGGCGGGCGCGGGCGGGCACGCCGGGCCCCAGTCCCCCTTCGCGCTGACCCAGGAGATCCGGTCCTGGTTCGACGGCCCGCTGCTGCTGTCGGGGTCCATCGCGCACGGCCGCTCCATCCTGGCCGCGCAGGCCGCGGGCGCGGACCTGGCCTACATAGGCTCGGCCTTCATCGCCACCGACGAGGCCAATGCGGTGCCCGGCTACAAGCAGATGGTCGTCGACTCCGGCGCGGGCGACATCGTCTACTCCAACCTCTTCACCGGCGTCCACGGCAACTACCTGCGCGGCAGCATCACCGCCGCCGGCATGGACCCCGACAACCTGGGCCAGTCCGACCCGTCCGCCATGGATTTCGGCACCGGCGAATCGGATACGCCCGGCGCCACGCCGTGGAAGGACATCTGGGGCTCCGGCCAGGGCATCGGCGCCGTCGACGCCATCCGCCCGGCCGCCGATGTCGTCGAACGCCTCATCCGCGAATACGACGAGGCCAAGGCTCGCCTGCTGACGCTCTGACCGAACCCGCTCCACCGCCGCGAAAGGGCGGGCGCACCCGCGCCCGCCCTTTCCCCGTTGCGGCTCAACGACTTTCCCGGGTGCCGCGCCGAGCGTCGAGGCGCGGTATCGGCCGACGCCACGATGGCGAAAGCCGGGCCGCGGGGCGACGGGGCGGCCGCCGCCCCGCCGGGCTTCCGGATCCTCTCGCGATCCGGAGTCGGTCCCCGCAGACCGTCGCGGGGTTTACCGTGGGCCGCTGATTGCGGCCCGGTCAGGTCTCGGCCGCCGAATCGGACGGTCGGGTCAGTTGTTCGCGTGCGTCTTCGATCCCTCGTTGAAGCCGACCAGCGGGAGCCGCAGGGCGGCCGGGGCGGTGGGTGGGACGACCGGGTTGCGGGGCGGAATCGGGGGTATACGGCGGTAGGCCGCACCCACCTCCGGGCGGGGGTCGGGCTCACCCTTGTTGGGCCACAACGAGAGTGCGCGTTCGGCCTGGGCGGTGATGGTGAGCGACGGGTTGACGCCGAGGTTGGCCGAGATGGTGGAGCCGTCGATGACGTGCAGGCCCGGGTGACCGTAGAGCCGGTGGTAGGCATCGACGACGCCGGTGGCGGGCGAGTCGCCGATGGCGCAGCCGCCCAGGAAATGTCCGGTCATGGGGATCTTCAGAATGCTGGAGCCGGCCCCGATGGGGATGCCGTCGATGGCGTCCGCCACCCGGCGGGCGACCTCGTGCCCGGTGGGGACCCAGGTCGGATTGGGCTGGCCCTCACCCTGTTTGGTGGTCATGCGGCGGCCGAACAGCCCACGCTTGGTGTAGGTGGTGATGGAGTTGTCCACCGACTGCATGACCAGCAGACCGATGGTGCGCTCGGACCAGTGCCGCGAATTGTGCACCCGGACCGCGTCGCGAGGCCGACGGCGAGCCGCTCGCAACCAGAGCCGCCAGCGCGGGGTATCGCCCTGATCATCGACCATCAGAGTGCTCATCACGCCGAAAGCATTGCTGCCCTTGCCATAGCGCACCGGCTCCACATGGGTGTCGTGGTCGGGGTGGATCGAGGACGTGATCGCCACGCCCTTGGTGTAGTCCGCGTGCCCGTCACGGCTGCGCACGCCGAGCAATTCCTCGGAATTGGTGCGTGACAGATAGCCGAGCCGGTCGGAGATCCCGGTGAGCGAGCCCTTGTCCCGCAGCCGGTGCAGCAGCCGCTGGGTCCCGAGCGAGGCGGCGGCGAAGATCACCTGCCCGGCCGTGAATTCGCGACGCCGCTTGCGGACCACGCGTCCGGTACGGACGGTCTCCACCGCGTAGCCGCCGCCGCTCAGCGGTCGCACATCGGTGACCGTGGTGAGCGGATGCACTGCGGCACCGGCCTTTTCGGCCAGGTACAGGTAATTCTTGACCAGCGTGTTCTTGGCATTGTGCCGGCAGCCCGTCATGCATTCACCGCAGTGGGTGCAGGTGCGCCGGTCCGGCCCGGCGCCGCCGAAGAACGGGTCCGGCACGTCCTCGCCGGGGCGGCGGCCGGGTCCGCCGAAGAAGACGCCGACCGGGGTGGGCTGGTAGGTGTCGCCGATTCCCATCCGCTCGGCCACATCCCGCAGCACGCGATCCGCCGGGGTGGTCGCCGGATTGGCCGTCACGCCCAGCATGCGCTTGGCCTGGTCGTAGTGCGGGGCGAGCTCGTCCTTCCAGTCCGTGATATGACCCCACTGCCGGTCCGCGTAGAACTTGTCCGGCGGCTCGTAGAGGGTGTTGGCATAGACCAGCGAGCCGCCGCCGACACCGGCACCCGCCATCACGAAGGTGTCGTTCAGCAGCGCCAGCCGCTGAATTCCGAAGCAGCCCAGGGCCGGGGCCCACAGGTATTGCCGCAGCCGCCACGAGGTCTTCGCGAACTCGTGGTCCTCGAAGCGGCGGCCGGCCTCCAGCACGCCGACGCGGTACCCCTTCTCGGTCAGCCGCAAGGCGCTCACGCTGCCGCCGAAGCCGGAACCGATGACGAGGACGTCGTAGTCGAATCGCATTGCTACTCCTGGGATGCTGCGTGGGCGACCGGGGTGAGCCGGTAGTCGGCGGGGTTCAGGCGGCGGGTCGCGCGGCGGTATCCGGTGACGGTGCCCGGCCAGTTGTTGGTGATGCGCCCTCACCTCGATGTGCTCGAGTCCGACGCTACGACCTGCGCATATCCCGCCATGAAAGAGCGGCGGCCACAAAATCAACACTTTCGGCCATAATCGGTCCATGAGCACCGGGTGATGAGCGACCTACTGCAAGGCCGCAGCGCCCGCACCGGCATCGCCGCCGAGGTCCGCGACCTGCTGCTCCCCGGTTCCGGCGCAACGGGTTTCGCCGCGCCACCCACCCTGGACGGGGTCGCCCGCGACCTCAACGACCGAGCTGGAATCAGGCCGATTCCAACGCTGTCCGAAAGCCTCCGGGCACCCCATAGTGCAGACCTGCCGTACTGCGCTTTCTCGACCTGGAGGCCCCTGGTGAACAGTCCCGATCCCGCGCCGGAGACATCCGCCGCCCGGCCGTCGTGGCCCGACGCCCTCGGGCGCCGTGTCGATTTCAAGATCCAGGTCGGTGCCGACTGGTGGTCGGTGATCGTCTCGGGCGTGGTGACCGTGCTCGCCGTGTTCGGCGTGCTGCCGAAGATTCCGTGGTGACGCCGTGAGTGACACTGCCGTGAATTTCGGGGAGAACGCCGAAACCGACTCCGGGGCAACCGACTTCGACGAGAGCTCGGGTCCGCTCACCGTTGCCCGCCTGCTCGGCTACCTCCCGGGCATCCTGCTGCTCATCGCGGTCGGCGTGCTCGGCAAGTACGCGCAGATCTGGTGGAACGCCGCCGCCAAGCACCAGCACTGGACCGTCCCCGATATCGAATATGTGCTGTGGGCCATCCTGATCGGCCTGCTCATCACCAATACCGTTGGCCTGCACCCGATCTTCCGGCCCGGTGTCGGCACCTACGAGTTCTGGCTCAAGGTCGGCATCGTGGCGCTCGGCTCGCGCTTCGTGCTCGGTGATGTGGCGAAGCTGGGCGGTACCAGTTTCATTCAGATCCTGGTCGACATGACCGTCTCGGGCGCGATCATCCTGGCGGTGGCGCGTTGGCTGGGTCTGTCCGGCAAGCTCGGGTCGCTGCTGGCCATCGGCACCGCCATCTGCGGGGTGTCGGCCATCATCGCGGGCAAGGGCGCGATCCGGGCCCGCAATTCCGATGTCGGCTATGCCATCGCGGCCATTCTCGCGCTGGGCGCGGTCGCGCTGTTCGCGCTGCCGCCGCTCGGGCACGCCATCGGGCTCAGCGATCACGAGTTCGGGCTGTGGGCGGGCCTGGCCGTGGACAACACCGCCGAGACTACCGCCACCGGCTATCTGTTCTCCGACGAGGCGGGCAAGATCGCGGTACTGGTGAAGTCCACCCGCAATGCCCTCATCGGTTTCGTGGTGCTGGGCTTCGCGGCCTACTGGGCGGCGCGCGGCGAGGCCGACGCCATCGCGCCCGGGCTGCGGGCGAAGGCGGTGTTCGTGTGGTCCAAGTTCCCGAAGTTCGTGCTGGGCTTCCTGGCCGTGTCCGCGGTGGCGACCTTCCACTGGCTGAGCAAGCAGCAGGTCACCAACCTGGCCAATGTGTCCCGCTGGGCCTTCCTGCTCACCTTCGCGGGCGTCGGGCTCAATACCAATATTCGCGAGCTGGCCCGCACAGGTTGGCGGCCGCTGGTGGTCGCCGTGGTCGGCCTGGTAACCGTCGCGGTGGTCTCGCTCGGGCTGGTGCTGTTCACCGCGCGCGTCCTGCATTGGGGTGTCGCGGGGTGAGATTCACGCCCCACGGAGCAGCACCGGAGCGTCGGCCTCCTCGGTGAAACGCTCGGAGAGGAACCGCATGGCCGGTCCGGCGAAGGCCATTGCGCCGCCGATGTGTTCACGTCCCCGCATGGTGTGCATGGTGACGTCCGCGCCCAGCGCCTCCCACTCCTCCGCGAGGCGCACGGCCTGCGGATACGGGATGACCTGTTCGCTGGTGCCGCCGGCCACCAGAACCGGTGTGGCGGGCGCGATTCCGCCCAGCCGGTTCTCCAGCAGCCGGGCCTTGACCTCGGGCACGTCGAACGGGGGCCGGTGGCAGAAAGTCGAGACCCTCGTGGGCACGACCAGACCCGCACCGATCCCGAGCACGGCCGCGGCGGCGACATGGGTGTGGCGGAACAGCGCGGCCAGGGCGCGGCCCTGCGGCTTGAGGTGCTGCAGCACATTCAGTTCCGGATAGGCGGCCTCGATGCCGAGCACACCGTAGAAGAGCAGGAAGGCATAGGGCGTGCCGTCCAGGAACTTCACCATGTCGACCATGTCGGCCGGCGCCGAGCCCACCACGCCGCCGGCGAGCGGCAGGTCAGGGGCATAGTCGGGCTGCAACTGCAGCGCCCAGCCCGCGGCATTGCCACCCTCGGAGTAGCCGTAGACGCCCAGCGGGCCGTCGGGATCCAGGTCCGCCTCGGGCAGCCGGCGCGCGGCGCGCATGCTGTCCAGGACAGCCGGGCCCAGGGCGCGGCCCATGACGTACGGGTGCAGACCCGGAGTGCCCAGGCCCGGATAGTCGGTGATGGCGAGCGCCCAGCCGCGGCGCAGGGCGGCGCGGAGGAAGACCGATTCGTACTCCAGTCCGAACCGCAGCTGCCAGGACGCGGCGGCAACCGTGCCCGCCAGGCCCTGTGTGCCGACGGCGTACCCGACCAGCGGGCGCGAGCCTGATCCGCGCCACGGCGAATTGGGCACCAGCACGGTTCCGCTGACCTGCGTCGGAGCCCCGGTGGCGGTGGTCGATGTGTACTTGATGCGCCAGGCGCGAGCAGGCAGCGGAACCCCGGGCAGCATCCGTGCGGTCATCGGTTCGGCGGCCAGCAGCCTGCCGGGTTCGAACGCACCGGGATATCCGGCACCGACCGCCGCCTCGTCGAGGCGGTTGGTGTTCGCAGTCATCGTTGCCTGCCCTTCTTGCACACACTCGCGTTATGCAGTTGTCGTACAACCGGACCTGAGGGGCGGCGTCAGCTGTCCCGGACAGTTCGGTCGAACGGAACCATACCCACTATGAGAGATAGCGACACCTTTTGTCACAACAACTCCCATTCGGTGGGACGGCGCATAGGAGTCAACGACCCCGTGACCTCGAAATACTCCCGGCCCCAGCCATGTTGGCGCAGTTGTGACTATTCCCCGCATCCTGTTGATTTCGGGCAGCACTCGCGAGGGCTCGACGAACACCGCCGCGCTGCGCTCGATCGCCGCCGACGCCGGGTCCGACTTCGAGGCCGTCCGGTACCAGGGCCTGCTCGACCTGCCCGCTTTCATCCCCGGTGACGAGCCCGAGCCGCCCGTGGTCGAGGCCCTGCACCGGCAGCTCGCCGCGGTCGACGCGGTGCTGTTCTGCACCCCGGAATACGCGGGCATGATCCCGGGCAGCCTGAAGAACCTGCTCGAGTGGACGGTCGGCAATGCCGATCTCAGCGACAAGCCGGTCGCCTACGTGAACGTCGCCTACGAGGGCCGCGGTGAGGCCGCCGTGGCCACCCTGCGCACGGTGCTCGGCTACGTCGGAGCCGAGCTGGTCGAGGCGGCCTGCGGCCGCATCACCGTGCTCCAGAGCGGTATCGGACCGGATGGCCTGGTTGCCGATGCGGATGCCCGCGCCCGCCTGAATACCGCCGCCCGCACCCTGGCCGCGCATGCTGCCCACCCCGCCGAGCAGCTCACCTCGGTACAGCTAGCTCGACAACTGACGCATCCCCTCGACCCGAACGCCGAGTAGCACACCGTCGAGGCCTCCCGGAGGTGTGCCACTCGCCGAGGAAACCCGGTCAATCGGTCTCGTCCGGGAACGCCTGCTGGCGGTGGCCGCCGCGGAGGGTGCCCTCCAGGTAGGCCGCCTTGCAGGCACGGCGGGCGATCTTGCCGCTGGAGGTGCGCGGAATCGAGCCCGCGGGAACCAGCAGCAGGTCCCGCACGGTGACGCCGTGGCGCTTGGCGATGGCCGCCCGCACGGTCTCGGTGATCGGCTCCGGGTCGAGCTTGGCCGCGCCGGTAGCGCGTTCGGCCACGATGACCAGTTGCTCGGAGGCGGGCGCGGCGGTGTCGATCGCGACCACCTCGGCCGGGAGCTGATCCCCCGCGACCGAGAAGGCCGCCACGAAACCCGGGCGCAGGGCGGCGCTGGACTCCTGGGCGGAGTACTCCAGATCCTGCGGATAGTGGTTGCGGCCGTCCACGATCACCAGGTCCTTGACGCGGCCGGTGATGAAGAGCTCGCCGTCGTAGTACGCGCCGAAGTCGCCGGTGCGCATCCAGTTCCCGTCCGCCGCTGCACCTTCCGCGCGGCTCGCGGGCTGCCGGGAGGTGAGCCTGTTGTGGAACGTGGCAAGACTCTCCTCCGGACGGCCCCAGTAACCGCGGCCGATGTTCGCGCCGTGCAACCAGATCTCGCCGACCTCGCCCTCGGCCTTCTCCGCGCCGGTGTCCGGGTCCACGATGGCCGCCCACTGGGACTTCGCCACGTAGCCGCAGGACACCTGGGCCACAGCGTTTTCCGCGTACTCATCGACCTCGACCATCTGCCCGGCATTGAGCCGGGTGCGGTCCACCCAGACCGTGCGGGCCTCGTCCTCGCGCTTGGTGGCGGAGACGAACAGGGTGGCCTCGGCCATGCCGTAGCAGGGTTTGATGGCGGTCTTGGGCAGTCCGTACGGGGCGAAGGCGTCGTTGAACTTCTGCATCGAGGTCACCGACACCGGCTCGCTGCCATTGATCAGGCCGATGACATTGGAGAGGTCCAATTCCTCACCGGCCTTGGGCAATCCGCGGGCCGCGGCGTGCTCGAAGGCGAAATTCGGTGCGGCGGCGAAGATCTCGGCGCCGTCCTCCTGGGCGGCCAGCTCCTTGATCCAGCGGTAGGGCCGGCGCACGAAGGCGCTGGGCGACATGATGGTGATGTACTTGCCGCCGATGGCGGGCAGGATGACCGTCAGCAGCCCCATGTCGTGGAACAACGGCAGCCAGGTGACGCCGCGGGCCTTCTCGGTGATGCCGATGGCATCGACCATCTGCAGCAGGTTGGTGCCGACGGCCCGGTGCGTGATCTCCACGCCGGCCGGGGTGCGGGTGGAGCCGGAGGTGTACTGCAGGTAGGCCACGTCGTCCATCTGTAAATGCGGCCGCACCCAGCTCTCCCCCACGCCGTCCGGGATCGCCTCGACCGCGATGATGCGCGGACGCTGCCGCGCGGGTAGGTGTTTGAAGATCTCGCGCACCCCGGAGGCCGCCTCACCGACCGTCAGGACGGCCGCGGGCATGCAGTTCTCGAGCACGGCGTACAGCCGGTCGGTGTGCCCCTGCTCGTCGGGATCGAACAGCGGTACCGCGATATTGCCCGCGTACACCGCGGCGTACATGGCCACGATGTAGTCGAGTCCCTGCGGCGCCAGGATGGCGACCCGGTCGCCCGGCTGCGTGACCTGCTGTAGTCGGGCGGCTACGGCGCGCAGCCGGATGCCGAAGCGATTCCACGTGATGTCGTGGTACTCGCCGTCGCGTTCGCGTGAATAGTCGATATAGCGGTAGGCGAGCTCGTCCCCGTTGGCCGCGGCGTGCTTGTCGACCAGGTCGACCATGGTCTGGTTGTCAGGGATCTTGATGTTGCCGTGCTCGTCCAGATAGTCATCGAAGGTCTCGCCGATCATTCCCTATCCTTTTTCAACTCACAGTCGTCGGAACTGTGCAGTGACACCGAACAAAGATCGACACGAAAGCCCGAAAGTAGCTGGGGGCTGGGGAACTCTAGCAGGTGCCGGAATCCCGCGTCACCGCCTACGGCCGATGGAGGTACCGCGTACGGCCGGAGCGATCAGTAGCGGCCGAAAGCGATGGCCACGTTGTGCCCGCCGAAGCCGAAGGAGTTGTTCAGGGCGTAGTCGTAGCGACCCGGCCTGGCCTGGCCTTTCACCACATCCAGGTCGATCTCGGGGTCCTGATTCTCCAAATTCAGTGTGGCGGGGATGATTCCGTCCCGCACGCTGAGGACGGTGATGACCGCCTCCAGCGCGCCGACCGCGCCGATGGAATGCCCGAGGGCGGATTTCGGCGCGTACACCGCGGCGTGATTGCCGACGGCTTGCTTGATGGCGTTCGCCTCCGCGGTATCGCCGATCGGCGTGGCGGTGGCGTGCGCATTGATATGCGTGACATCGGATTTGGACAGGCCCGCGTACTCCATGGCGCGGGACATGGCGCGCGCCGCGCCGGTGCCCTCGGGATCGGGGGCGACCAGGTGGAAGCCGTCGGAGGTGACGCCCGCGCCCATGATGCGGGCGTGGATGGTGGCGCCGCGGGCCTTGGCGTGCTCCTCGGTCTCGATGACCATGAGCGCGCCCGCCTCACCGAAAACGAAACCGTCGCGGTCCATGTCGAACGGCCGCGAGGCGCCCTTGGGGTCGTGGTTGCGGGTGCTCAGGGCACGCATCATGGAGAACCCGGCGATCGGCAGCGCCTGGATGGAACCCTCCACACCGCCGGTGACCACCATGTCGGCGTCGCCCATGACGACCATGCGCCAGGCATTGGAGATCGCCTCGGAACCGGACGAACAGGCCGAAACGGGCGTGGACACACCAGCTCTCGCGCCCAGCTCGACCCCGACGCAGGCGGCCGGGCCATTGGGCATCACGCCCTGTACGGTGTGCGGCACCACCTTGCGATAGCCGCCGTTGACCAGCTTGTCGCGGGCGGACATGAGCATCTCCGCGCCGCCGAGACCGGTGCCGATGGAGACGCCGAGGCGATCCTGGTCCACCTCGGGGCTGCCGGCATTGGCCCACACCTCACGGCCCAGCACCACCGCCATCTGCTCGACGTAGGACAGGCGCCGGGCCTCGGCCTTGGTGAGCTGACCGGCGGGCGAGACCTTGAGGTGACCACCGATACGGACCGGTAAGCCGAAGTCGTTGAGGAAGCTGTCCTCGAGGACGTCGATCCCGCTCTCCCCGTTGAGTAGTCCCTTCCACGTCGAGTCGACGTCGCCCGCGATCGAGGTGGTCGCCGCGAGCGCGGTGACAACGACACTGGGGTACTGCCGGCGGTGGGGCGTCTGCATGTTCACTCTCCGTAGCAATGCTTTGGCGAACCAGCGTGCGATCCGCATGGCTTTCAAGGACTTGTTTGGAACTAGCGAGCGGGCCCGGCCGTGAACCCATCGGCGGGGTATGAAGCCAATATTCGGCGAACTGAGCTAGATTATCCGAGGCGGAGCCGATCCGGTTCATTGAGCGACACGCGGGCATCCCTTTCAACTCCACGGATCCCTCTCGCCGCGGCGGCGATCGCCGGATCTCCAGCATTTCTCTCCTAACATCATTCCCCCAGCGACGAAGCCATTTCGAGGGAGGGCACAGGATCGTGGCCAGGAGTCTCACGCAGTTGGAGCTGCTCATCGAGCTGGAACCGATTGCCGAGCAGAACGTGAACCGTCACCTATCGATGGCCAAGGACTGGAACCCGCACGACTATGTGCCTTGGGATCTCGGTCGCAACTTCGCAGCTATGGCGGGTGTGGACTGGGAACCGGAGCAGTCGAAGCTCAGCGAGGTCGCCAAGGCGGCCATGGTGACCAATCTTCTCACTGAGGACAATCTGCCCAGCTATCATCGGGAAATCGCCGAGAACTTCTCCCAGGACGGGGCTTGGGGTACCTGGGTGGGCCGCTGGACGGCCGAGGAGAACCGGCACGGCATCGTGATGCGCGACTATCTGGTGGTCACCCGGGGTGTGGATCCGGTGGCGCTGGAGCAGGCGCGAATGATTCACATGACCGACGGGTACAACCCCGCGCATCTGATCAGGAAGTACTCGGACACCGAGTTCATTCACGCCGATGCCGGATTCATGCATTCCGTCGCTTATGTGACATTTCAGGAATTGGCGACCCGGGTGTCCCACCGCAATACCGGCAGAGTGTGCGACGACCCCGTCGCGGACCGCATGCTGCAGCGGATCGCCGCGGACGAGAACCTGCACATGCTCTTCTACCGCAACATGTGCGCCGCGGCCCTGGACCTCTCGCCCGACCAGGCCATGGATGCCATCACCAATGTCGTGGTGAGCTTCCAGATGCCCGGCCTGGGCATGCCCAACTTCCGCCGCAACGGCGTGCTGATGGCCAAGCACGGCATCTACGATCTGCGCCAGCACCTCGACGAGGTGCTGATCCCCAACCTCAAGCAGTGGAACATCTTCGAGCGCACCGACTTCGGCCCCGCCGGCGACCGGCGCCGCAACGAGCTCGGCGAATTCCTCGACAAGCTCCGCAAGGACGTGGTCCGCTTCGAGGAGCAGCGCGACCGCGCGCTCGCCCGCGAAGCCCAGCGCTCCAGCAAACCCCCGGTCCTCGTGAGCTGAATCATCCGGTGGCATACGGCGGAGCGGGCCGAGCCCGCCCCGCCGTATGCCATCCACATTCAGGAACGGCCCTGCCGCTGCAGGTACAGGCCGACCACGAAGAGCTCGCCGTGGAAGCCGAAGTTCTGCGCCAGGCCGATCATCGCACCGCCGGTGAAACCACGTTCGCGACGAAGCCCCTTGGGCAGCAGCCCTTTACCCGAGCGTGCCGCCACAGATCCCAGCAGCAGACCTGGCGACGCGCCACCACCGTGACCGTCCCGGCGTCGATCGACCCGGAGACGGCGCGCCTGCCGGTGTTCGTGCGGGAGGTGTGCGGCCCGGTCTTTCAGGCGCCGCGTGGAACCACCGTTGCGGGGGCTGGGGCGGCGGTTCCGGCGAGGTCGGAGCTGATGGCGGTCCTGTCGATGCCGGCTGTCCGGTCGAGCGCTGCCCAGCCGGCGGGGGTGAATGCCATTGCGCGGGGGGTGGTTCCGGGGGCGCACCAGTTGTTGTCGAGCATGCGGCGCAGCATCAGCGCGCCGAGGCCGCCGGCCAGGTGGTAGCGGCGTTCGGACCAGTCGAGGCAGACCTTGACCGGTGGGCGGCGGCCGAAATGGCGGAGATCGGTTGGGGTGATGGCCAATTCGTCGAGGAGGGGGTGGGTGTGGTCGGTGGCGGTCCAGTGGCCGCCGATCACGTTCAGCAGGGCGGCGTCGTGCAGGGCGTCGAAGATCGCTACCCCGACGGCTCCGGCGAGATGGTCGTAGCAGGTGCGGGCGAGTTTCAGGTCGCGGTTGGCGCGAGCGCCACGTAGCGAACGGACCGGCTGGACCGGCGAGATCAGGGCCATGGATTCCAGGACCTGGACCACCTCGGGAAGTGCGATGCGGTAGTAGCGGTGGCGGCCCGCCTTCTCGACGGCCAGCCAGCCCTGATCGACCAGCTTGCCCAGGTGCTCGCTGGCGGTCGCGGCCGTGACGCCCGCCGCCCGGGCCAGTTCGCCGGCCGGCTGGGCGCGGCCGTCGGCCAGGACGGTGAGCATGCGGGCCCGGGCCGGGTCGGCCAGGAGGCGGGCGGCTCCGGAGATGTCCACGTCGCCGTCTCTGATCGGTTCCATGGGTCCAGTGTCCCGCCGCCATCCTTCGGCCCGCGCCGAACGGTCCGCGGGTCCGGTCAGAACAGGGTCATGGGGTCGGTGGGGAGGGGGTCCGGCAGGGGTTCCAGGTCGGGGAGGTGGGCACGGACCTCGGCGTGGAAGCGGCGGGCGAGCGTGCGGGCCGAGGCATTGTCGGGCGTGTGGATGAACACCGTCGGGGAGCGGCCTTCGCGCAGCCAGGCGACGGTGGTGTCGATCCAGGGCTGCCAGCCCGCGACGGTGGTGGCGATGTCGTCGCGGCCGTGATAGCGCACGATGGGGTATTCGGTGAGGGCGCGAGCGCGGCGCGGGTTGTTGGGCTTCTTGGAGCGGGCCTCGTACTCGGCCGTGCTGACGGGCGGGCCGTCGAACAGGACGGTCGTGTCGAACGGGATCCACTCCGCACCCGCGGCCGTCAGCACCTGTTCGAGTTGGGCGGTGGCGCGGGGGTTTTCGAAGAAGGCGGGGTGGCGCACCTCGACGGCGCAGCGATAGTGCGACGGCAGGCCGTCGAGCAGCTCGGCGAGGGCGGGCAGATTGGTGAAGGAGGCGGGCAGCTGCACCCACAGCGAGTGCAGGCGGCGGCCCAGCGGTTCGATGGCGTCCAGGAACGCCGCCATCTCGTCGTCGATGCCGGTGAGGCGGCGGTCGTGGGTGATGGTGCGGGGCAGTTTGATCACGAAGCGGAAGTCGGGATCGGTTTGGCGGGCCCAGGATTCGACGGTGCGCCGCTGCGGGACCGCGTAGAAGGTGGTGTTGCCCTCCACCGCATTGCACCAGGAGGAGTACGTGCGCAGGCGTTCTGCCGGGGGTAGCGGCTTCTCCTGCCAGTCCGGGTGTGTCCACATTGCGCAACCGACGTAGAGCCGCATACCTGCCACGTTAGGTCAACGACTTCCGCGTCGTCAGGACACCGGCTTGTTGGGCCGCAGCCAGCCGAAGGTAAGCTGCACGGCCCGCTTCCAGTTGTCGTACTCCTCGGCGCGCAGGTCCGCGTCCATGCGCGGCAGCCACTGCGCCGCGACGCGCCAATTGTGGCGCAGGCCCTCGAGATCCGGCCAGTAACCGACCGCCAGGCCCGCCGCGTAGGCCGCGCCCAGCGACACCGTCTCCGCCACGATCGGACGCATGACCGGTATGTCGAGCACATCGGCGATGATCTGCATGAGCAGGTTGTCCGAGGTCATCCCGCCCGCCACCCGCAGCGCCCCGGCCTGCAGTCCCGAGTCGGCGTTCATGGCCTCCACCACGTCGCGCGTCTGCCAGGCCGTGGCCTCGAGCACCGCACGGGCGATGTGCCCCTTGGTGATGTACGAGGTGAGCCCGATGAGCAGCCCGCGCGCGTCACTGCGCCAGTGCGGCGCGTACAGCCCCGAGAAGGCGGGCACCAGATAGCAGCCGCCATTGTCTTCGACTGTGCCCGCGAGGGTTTCGATCTCCGGCGCACTGGCGATGAGCCCGATGTTGTCCCGCAGCCACTGCACCAGCGAGCCGGTCACCGCGATCGGCCCCTCCAGCGCGTACACCGGTTCCGGCCCCACCTGGTACCCGATGGTGGTGAGCAGTCCGTGCTCGGACCGCACCAGCTCCCGCCCGGTGTTCATGAGCAGGAATCCGCCGGTGCCGTAGGTACATTCGGTCTCGCCGGGCGCGAAGCAGGTCTGCCCGAACAGCGCCGCGTGCTGATCGCCCAGCGCCGCCGCGATCCGCACCCCCGGCAGCACGCGCCGCGCCGTGCCGAATTCACCGGTCGAGGGCTGGATCTCGGGCAGCATGGCCTTGGGAATATCGAAGAACCGCAACAGTTCTCGATCCCATTCCAGGGTGGAGAGGTTCATCAGGAGCGTCCGGCCGGCATTGGAGACATCGGTGACGTGCACCCCGTGATCGGCTCCCCCGGTGAGGTTCCAGATGAGCCAGGTCTCCATGGTCCCGAACAGCACGTCGCCGCGCTCGGCCCGCTCCCGCAGTCCCGGCGTGCGATCCAGCAGCCACCGCAGCCGCGGCGCGGCGAAGTAGGTGGCCAGCGGCAGCCCGCACAGCTCCCGAATCCGTTCCGCCCCGGGCGATTTCCGCAGCCGCTCGACGAGCTCCTCGGTGCGCACGTCCTGCCACACGATGGCCCGCCCGATCGGCGTCCCGGTGTGCCGGTCCCACACCACCGTGGTCTCGCGCTGATTGGCGATCCCGACCGCCGCCACCTGCTCGAGGGTGATCCCCGAATCCCGCAGTGCCGCAGGCACGACGCGCTCCACATTGCGCCAGATCTCGAGCGCGTCCTGCTCCATCCACCCCGGCCGCGGATAGTGCTGCCGGTGCTCGCGCTGCGCCACCCCGGTCAGCCGCGCCCGCTGATCGAAGAGGATGGCCCGGGTGGAAGTGGTGCCCTGGTCGATGGCGAGCACATAGCGTTGCGTCATCCGAGCCTGCTCCTGTCCGGGAAAGTCATTGCGCGCCACCGAGATCCCGGGATACCGCGGCGGCGGCGTCGCGCACCTGGGCGATGGGCGCGGACCGGAACCGCAGCTGCCCGTCGCAGAGCCGGTCGACCGGCCCGGTGATGCCGATGGCACCGACCACCAAACCACCCCGGGAGCGAATCGGCGCGGCGACGCTCGCCTCACCGGAACGATATTCGCCGATATCCCCGGCCCAGCCGGTGCGCCGCACCTCGGAGATGGCCCGCCGCAACTCCGCCGGATCGGTGAGGGTGCGGTGCGTGATCGCGGGCAGCCGGCCGTCGCGCGCCGCGTCGGCGAGCTCCCCGTCATAGGCCAGCAGCACCTTGCCCAGAGCCGTTGCGTGCGGCGGCAATTCCTCTCCGACCGCCAGTTCCTGCTCGGTATTGTCGGGCCGGAAGACGTGGTGGATCACCACCACTCCCCCGTCCACCGGCGCGGCGATCCGCACCGGTTCCCCACTGCGCGCGGCCAGCGCGTCGGCGCGGTTGATGGCCCGGGAGCGCAGTTCATTGGCGTCCAGGTGCCCGGACCCGAGGTCCTGCAGGGCCGGACTCAGCAGGTACTTGCCCGTCACGGGATCCTGATCGACGAATCCCACCCCGTGCAGCGTCCGCAGAATGCCGTGCGCGGTCGGCTTGGCCAGCCCCAGCGCCGCGGCGATCTCCCCCACTCCCATGCGCCCGGACCCGCGCGCGAGCAGCCGTAGCATGGCCGCGGCGCGCTCGATCGACTGAATCGGACCCGGCATGCCCGTAACCTACCAGCTAACCGTTCGGCATTGTCGAACGCACCCTCTGCCATAAGCACGTTCCACTTCGTAACGTGGAGCCCGGGCGACCGGTACCGGTCTCACCAGCGCAAACGGACTCAATGACGAGCTTCCTGGAAGGACCGTGATGACGCAGTACGTCGGAGCCATCGATCAAGGCACGACCTCCACGCGATTCATGGTGTTCGACCACGGCGGCAATGTGGTTGCCCGCCATCAACTCGAACACGAGCAGATTCTCCCGCAGGCCGGCTGGGTGGAGCACAACCCGGACGAGATCTGGGAGCGCACCCGCACCGTCATCAAGAGCGCCCTGGCCGGAGCCGGTCTCACCGCGAGCGACCTGGCCGCCGTCGGCGTCACCAATCAGCGCGAGACCACCATCGTGTGGAACCGCCACACCGGACGCCCCTACTACAACGCCATCGTGTGGCAGGACACGCGCACCGACCGCATCGTGGCCGAGGTGGAGAAGGCCGGCCACGGCGATCTCATTCGCGAACGCGCCGGACTGCCGCCCGCGCCGTATTTCTCCGGCGGCAAGCTGAGGTGGATCCTCGACAATGTCCCCGGCGTGCGGGCGGACGCGGAGAACGGCGACGCCCTCTTCGGCACCTCCGACAGCTGGATCATCTGGAACCTCACCGGCGGCGTCCACGGTGGTGTGCACGTCACCGACCCGACCAATGCGTCACGCACCATGCTCATGGACCTCGAAACCCTGGACTGGGACGACGAATTGCTCGCCGTGTTCGGGGTGCCGCGCGCCATGCTGCCGCGCATCGCACCCTCGTCGAATCCCGCGGGCTTCGGCACCACCTACCCCGGCGGCCCGTTCAAGGGCGCGGTGCGGATCGCCGGCGTGCTCGGCGACCAGCAGGCCGCCACCGTCGGCCAGGTCTGCTTCCGGCCGGGCGAGGCCAAGAACACCTACGGCACAGGGAATTTCCTGATGCTGAACACCGGCACCGAGATCGTGCACTCCGAGCACGGCCTGCTGACCACGGTCGCCTATCAGTTCGGCGACGACAAGCCGGTGTACGCGCTGGAGGGCTCGATCGCCGTCACCGGCTCGGCCGTGCAGTGGCTGCGCGACCAGCTGGGCATCATCTCTGGCGCGGAAAGGGTTGAGGCCCTTGCCCGTCAGGTGCCCGACAATGGCGGCGTCTACTTCGTGCCCGCCTTCTCCGGACTGTTCGCACCCTACTGGCGCCCGGATGCCCGCGGGGCGATCGTGGGCCTGTCCCGCTTCAGCAACAACGCCCACATCGCCAGGGCCACGCTGGAATCCATCTGCTACCAGACCCGCGACGTGGTCGAGGCCATGCAGCAGGACTCCGGGGTGCGGCTCGACACCCTGCGCGTCGACGGCGGCGTCACCACCAATGAACTCGCCATGCAGATCCAGGCCGACTTCCTCGGCGTGCCGGTCTCCCGGCCGGTGGTCGCCGAGACCACCGCGCTCGGCGCCGCCTACGCCGCCGGTCTCGCGGTCGGATTCTGGCGTAGCACAGACGAACTCGTCGCCAACTGGCACGAGGACAAGAACTGGCAGCCCACCATGACCGAGGAGCAGCGGCAGCGCGGCTATGCGCGCTGGGTCAAGGCCGTCTCGCGCACCCTCGACTGGGTCGACCTCGACGACGAGGACTGACCGGTGCCCCACAAACTTCGAAACGCCGATAACAAGGAGTATTTCGTGTCCGCACAACTGGATCCCGCCTACCGCGCCCGGGCGATTGATTCGCTCGGCGACACCGAAATCGACATTCTCGTGATCGGCGGTGGAGTGACCGGGGCGGGCGCCGCCCTCGACGCCGCCGCTCGCGGCCTGTCCGTCACCCTGGTCGAGGCGCGGGACTTCGCCGCCGGTACTTCCAGCCGGTCCTCCAAGCTCATCCACGGCGGCCTGCGCTACCTGGAACAGTACGACTTCGCGCTGGTCCGTGAGGCTTTGAAGGAGCGCGGCCTGCTGCTGAACAAGCTGGCTCCGCACCTGGTGCACCCGGTGTCGTTCCTGTTCCCGCTGCAGAAGCACTACGAGCGCTTCTACATCGGCGCCGGCATCGCCCTCTACGACACCATGGGCGGCGCGCGGTCGGTGCCCATGCACCGGCACCTGAGCCGTTCCGGCGCACTGGAATTGGCGCCGGCGCTCCGGGAAGACGCCATGACCGGCGCCATCCGCTACTACGACGCGCAGGTCGACGACGCCCGGTACACCATGATGATCGCCCGCACCGCGGCCCAGCACGGCGCGACCGTGCTGACCCGCACCCGGGTCACCGGGCTGCTGCGCGATGGCAAGAAGGTCGTGGGCGCGAAGGTCGTGGATCTGGAAACCGGTCTGGAGCACAGCATCCGGGCCAAGACCGTGATCTCGGCGACCGGGGTGTGGACCGACGACATGATCAAGATGACCGGGGTGGATTTCCCGTTCCACGTGCGCATGTCCAAGGGCGTGCACATCATGGTCCCGCGCGAGAAGCTGGACCTGAACACCGGCATCGCCATGAAGACCGAGAAGTCCGTGCTGTTCGTCATCCCGTGGGCCGAGCACTGGATCATCGGCACCACCGATACCGACTGGTCGCTGGACAAGAACCACCCGACCGCGACCGCCGCGGATGTGCAGTACATCCTCGACCACGTCAATTCGCTACTGCGCGAACCGCTCACGCGTGCCGACATCGTCGGCACCTACGCGGGGCTGCGGCCGCTCATGACCGGCGCGTCGAAGGAGACGTCCAAGCTGTCGCGCGAGCACGCGGTGGCCGAACCGGCCCCGGGCCTGTTCGTCATCGCGGGCGGCAAGTACACCACCTACCGGGTGATGGCCGCCGATGTGGTGGACGCCGCCGCCGAGCGCCTCGGCAGCGATGTCGCGCCGTCGGTGACCGCGAACCTGCCCATCCTGGGCGCGGTCGGCTACCAGGACATGGTCGACACCATCGCCGACGTGGCGGCGCGGGCCGGGCTGCCGGTCGAGACCGTGGCGCATCTGCTGGGCCGCTACGGCTCGCTGACCGCGGAGATCTTCGACCTCATCGCCGCGGTTCCCGAACTGGGCCAACCGATTCCGGGCGCCGAAGACTATCTGGCCGCCGAGGCCGTCTACGCCGCTACCCACGAGGGCGCGCTGCACCTGGACGACCTGCTCACCCGCCGCACCCGCATCTCCATCGAGGTGCCCGACCGCGGCCTGCGGGCGGCGCCGGAGATCGCCCGCCTCATCGCCCCGCGCCTGGGCTGGGACGACGAGCGCACCAATGCCGAGATCAACCGCTACTTCGACCGCGTGCACGCCGAACTGGCGGCCAACGAGGAGAAGGACGACGAGTCGGCCAACGCGGCCCGCATGATCGCCGTCGGCTGACGATCGCCCAGAGCGCTCCGGCGCCGCGCGAGTAATTCCCGCGCGGCGCCGGAGCCGTATTCAATTTCGCGAAAAGCGCCGTGCCGGAATCATTTCCACCAGGAAGAACGCCCGAGTCACAGCCCGATGGTGGGCATCTCCCCGAGGGTCGCACCGAGACTCAGGAAGTGCTCCGGTGCAACCTCGACGAAAATCGCCCGGCCGGTGGCGATCACAGTGTCGCCGTCGGTCAGCGTGGTGTCGATGAAGAGCTTGCGGCCCTCGCGTGCGGCGAGCACCGCGGTGACCACGAAATCGCGGTGCAGGCGGGCGGGGGCGCAGAAGGTGACGTCGAGTTTGACGGTGACCGCGGGCTGGCGCAGCGGGACCAGGATCGCGCCGCAGGCGTCGTCCAGGGCCGCGGCGAGGATGCCGCCGTGCGCCACGCCGGGCGCGCCCTGATGCCGCTCGTCCAGCGTGAAGGTGCCACGCACGGTGTCGCCCAGTCGCCCGAAGGCGATCTGCGGGGAGGCCGGATTGGCGGGGCCACAGCCGAAGCAGCCGGGGTGATGCGGCGGGAAGGGCCCATCGGCGACGAGGTCGCCCAGGGGCAGCGGCGCGGCGTCGCGATCAAGGTCCATAACCAGAAGTTAACGCATATTCAAAACTGGCGTGCGATCGCCCCCGAGCGGGCAGGCCGATCGATAGCGGTGGCCGGGCGCGCCCGGCGACGCCAAGAGCTCCGCCGCAACCATGTTCGATGTGAACGCGCCGACGGACCGCGCGCTGTGGCCCTGGCTGGTGTGAGACGTCCCGGCGCAGGCCATCGAGCCGAACGCCGCGCCGGATCGATTCCGGCGCGGCGCTTTTCGTGTGCGACAGTGCTCAGTGCTTGGTAGGGGACGCCTTGCCGCCCGACGCCTTCGCGCTGTGCTTGCCGTGGCCATTTCCGCCGTCGTGCTTGGCATCCGGCTTGTCGGACTTGGCCTTGCCGCCCTTGCCGACGGTCATGACCGATTCCTCGGTGATCTCGGCGTCGGTCTTCTTCCCACCGGTGTGGTGGATCGCCTCGATCTGCAGACCGCTGCCGTCGGCATCGATGCGCACCGTGTCGCCGGGTGCCAGCGCGCCCTCGAGCAGCTTCTTCGACAGCGCGTTGTCCAGCTGCTTCTGCACGGTCCGGCGCAGTGGCCGGGCGCCGAACTCGGGCTGATATCCGTTCTCCGCCAGCCAGTCCATGGCCCGGTCCGAGACATCCAG
This sequence comes from Nocardia sp. NPDC059228, assembly GCF_042754245.1. NCBI lineage: Bacteria > Bacillati > Actinomycetota > Actinomycetes > Mycobacteriales > Nocardiaceae > Nocardia > Nocardia sp. NPDC059228. Next base: position 182,343 of record NZ_JBHZAL010000009.1, read on the forward strand.
GCCGATGTTCTGAGCGTGCAGCCGCCGCTTGGTGCCGTCGAGCACCAGGCCGACGATATTGCGCAGCTGCGACCTGTCGAGCCGGTGGAAGATGATCTGCTCGTCGAGCCGGTTGAGGAACTCGGGCCGGAACTGCCTGCGCAGCCGCTCCTCCAGCTGCGGCGTGATCGAGTCCAGGTCGCCGTCCTTCGCGGACAGGATCAGATCAGAGCCGATATTGCTGGTGAGAATCACGATGGTGTTCTTGAAATCCACCGTGCGGCCCTTGGAGTCGGTGACGCGGCCGTCGTCGAGCAGCTGCAGCAGCACATTGAACACGTCCGGATGCGCCTTCTCGACCTCGTCGAACAGGATCACCGAGTACGGCTGCCGGCGCACCTTGTCGGTGAGCTGGGCGGCGTCGTCGTAGCCCACGTATCCGGGCGGCGCGCCCACCAGCCGCGAGACGGTGTGCTTCTCCTGGAACTCACTCATATCGAAGCGGATGAGCCGGTCCTCGTCACCGAAGACCGCCTCCGCCAGGGCTTTCGCGAGTTCGGTCTTGCCGACGCCGGTGGGGCCCAGGAACAGGAACGAGCCGATGGGCCGGTTGGGGTCCTTGAGCCCGGCGCGGGCGCGGCGCACCGCCTCCGCCACCGCGACGATGGCCTCGTCCTGGCCGACCACCCGCCGGTGCAGATCCTGTTCCAGCTTCAGCAGTTTCGCGCGTTCCTCGGTGGTGAGGTCGGCGACCGGGATACCGGTCTGCCGCGACACCACCTCGGCGATATCGGTGATCCCGACCGTCGGGATCTCGGTGCGGTCCACCTCGTCGGCGGTCTTCTTCTCCAGCTTCGAGATTTCGGCTTTGATCTTGTTGGCCCGCTCGTAGTCCTCGCCGGCGACCGCCGCGTCCTTCTCCCGATTCAGGTGCGCCAGTTTGTCTTCCAGCTCACGCACCTTGGGATCCGGCGTGCGCGTACGCAATCGAACCCGCGCGCCCGCCTGGTCCACCAGGTCGATGGCCTTGTCCGGCATGAAGCGGTCGGTGATGTAGCGGTCGGACAGCTCGGCCGCGGCGATCAGCGCCTCGTCCAGGTAGCGCACCTGGTGGTGCTCCTCGTACACATCGGAGAGCCCGCGCAGGATCTCGATGGTGTCGGCCACCGACGGCTCGGACACCATGACCGGCTGGAAGCGGCGTTCCAGGGCCGCGTCCTTCTCGATGTACTTGCGGTACTCGTCGATGGTGGTGGCGCCGATGGCGTGCAGTTCGCCGCGGGCCAGGGCGGGCTTGAGCATATTGCCCGCGTCCATGGAGCCTTCGCCACCGCCGCCCGCGCCCACGATGGTGTGCAGCTCGTCGATGAAGATCACCAGTTCGTCGGAGTGCTCGCGCACCTCGTCGAGCACCTTGGTGAGCCGCTCCTCGAATTCGCCGCGATATTTGCTGCCCGCCACCATCGAGCTCACGTCCAGCGCGATGACCCGGCGATCGGTCAGGGTGGCGGGCACATCGCCATTGACGATGCGCTGGGCCAGGCCCTCCACGATCGCGGTCTTGCCGACGCCCGGATCACCGATGAGAACCGGATTGTTCTTGCGCCGCCGCGACAGGATCTCGACGGTCTGCTCGATCTCCTCGGCGCGGCCGACCACCGGATCGATCTTTCCGGCCCGAGCCTCCGCGGTGAGGTCGCGGCCGTACTCGTCGAGGGTCGGGGTGTCGGAAGGCTCCTTGGCGGTCTGGGCGGCGGGCATCTTCGCGCCCGAGAGGGCCTGGGCGGCGGGGCTGTCGTGCACGCCCGCGATGCCGAGCAGAATGTGCTCGGGCCCGATGTAGCTGCTGCCCGCTTCGGCGGCGCCGCGCTGCGAATTGCGCAGGGCCAGCTTGGCACCGGGGCTCAGGGCCAGGGCGTGGTCCTGGCCGTGCGCGCCGACGCCGCTGCCCGCGGCGGTCCGCATCTGCTTGCGCAATTGTTCGGGGTCCCTGCCGATTTCGGCGATGATGCTCTGGGACGGCTCGATGGCGGCGGCCGCGTAGAGCAAGTGCTCGGGGGTGATCTCGGCGCTGCCCCACTCGTGGGCGGCCTGCCGGGCGGAGTCCACGACCTGTTTGGCGCTCTCACTCAGCAAACGACTCAGATCGATGCGCTGCACCGGCGGCTGGCGGGACATTCCGGATCCGAAGAATCGGTTGAAGATATCGTCGAAGGAGTCGAACGACCCCATCGAACTGGGCCAACCCTGGGTCATGGTCACCTCGTGGCTTCGGGTGACGCTCGGAAGGACTCGGGTTCGCAACGAGCCTGCCGACGCGTCAGCTAACGGATGGCGAACTCGAGGTCCACAGTAGTAGCCTCGGCGCGGACGGCAAATGGCCGTAACGACTTTGTTTTGGATCGGTTCGGCCCTCGCCCCGTCGTCGGAATACCGGCCGAACGGAGTCCCGATGCCTGCGATCCACGACGAACTCGACGCCCGCGCTGAGGCGGTGGCCGGACAGGTGGTGCGCTGGCGGCGGCATCTGCACGAACATCCGGAGCTCTCCAATCGCGAGGTGAACACCGCGGCGCTGATCAGCGATCACCTGAAAGCCTCGAACCTGGACGAGGTTCGCACCGGCATCGCCGGGCACGGGGTGGTCGGTGTGTTGCGCGGCGGGCAGGCAGGCGACCGGGTGGTGGCGCTGCGCGGGGACATCGACGCACTGCCGGTGCCGGACCTGTGCGGGGTGCCGTTCACCTCCCACGTGATCGATCAGCAGTACCCCGGCGGGCCGTTCCCGGTGTCACACGCCTGCGGGCACGACTGCCACACCGCCATGCTCATGGGCGCGGCCACTGTCCTGGCCGGTGTCCGCGAAAAACTGCCGGGCACCGTACTTTTCGTGTTCCAGCCCGCCGAGGAAGGCCCGCCGGTGAACGAAAAGGGCGGTGCGCGTGAGATGCTCGCCGAGGGCGCGCTCGACGATCCCGCGCCGACCATGGCGTTCGGATTCCACGTCACCCCATATCCCAAGGGCTACATCGGATATCGGGTCGGGAACCAGTTCGGGGCGTCCTGCCTGGTCAGGATCACCCTCACCGGCCAGCAGGTCCACGGGTCCACACCGTGGATGGGCATCGACCCGATGCCGGCGGCCGGAGCGATCCTGACGGGCATCGGGCAGCTCTACCGGCAGATCAGCGCCTTCGACCCGGTCACAGTGAGCATCGGGCACGTCGAGGACGTCGGGCGGTTCAATATCATCGGCCAGACCTTGACGCTGTGGGGCACCATCCGCTGCGCGGTGGAGCACGACATGGGCGAGGTGCAGCCGCGGCTGCGGACGCTCGCAACGAACACCGCGGCCGCCTACAACTGTTCGGCCGCAGTGGATTTCCTGCAGGATGTGCCCGCCGTGCACAACGAGCAGGCGTGGATGGATGCCGGGCTGCCCACCTTCCGCCGGGTAGCCGGGGACGACCGGGTCGTGCCGACGGGGGCCACGCTCGGATACGACGACGTCTCGGAGTTCGTCAACAGGTACGGCGGGCTGTACGTGACGCTGGGCGTGCAGGACACGCAGCTCGACGCCGCGGCTCTGCCCACGCCGATCCCCGGTGGGCGCGGACTCTTCATGAACCACAACCCGCACTTCTACGCCGACGACGACACCCTCGTCACCGGCGTGCGGCTGCACGCACACGTGGCCTACGACCATCTGAGCGGCGTGCTGGTATCCGAATAGTTGGTGCCGCAGTCGATTTCCGCGCCGCGATCACCCTCGCGGCGGAAACCGTCAGCGCCCGGCGACAACCGGCATGAACGGCGCGTAGTCGCGGACGTGCCCCTCGGTCCAATCCCAGAGGGACTTCGGGTCCACGGACACGCCGCGCTGCAGAATCAGCCGCCAGCCATCGTCCTGCTTCTCCCAGATATCGCCGTCGCGGTCCACGTACATGCCGGTGCTCTCGGGCTCGATGCCGGTCTCTCCCAGGCCCCTGGGGAAATCCACTGGCTTCGTCACACCAACCACCCCTTAACTTCAAGGTTGCTTCCAGTCAGAAGTATTCTCCCCGCCCACTCTTGCGATCCACTTCCGGCCGGGTTGTGTGAGGTATTCGCACCGTTAGCATTGGAAACGGAATTCCGTACCACACGGTCTTCTTTATGACCGCGACCCGCCCATAACTATCCGACAACCATTCGGCTACCTTTTGGCATCTCCAGGTTTTTGAGGGATAGTGCTCTTCTTGCGGCGAATGACCAGTTCGCTTCCGGTCGCAGGAGGACACCGATGGCAGGCGCGGAGCTGAGAGTGCTCGGCCCCCTGCAGCTGTCCGTCGACGGTCGCGACACGCCCCTGGGCACGCCCATGCAACGCGCCGTGCTGGGCCGCCTCATCGTCGCGCACGGCCAGGTCGTGAGCACCGAACGGCTGATCGACGACCTGTGGTCCGGGCACCCGCCACCCAAGGCCACCGCGGTACTGCAGGTGCACATCCACAATCTGCGGCGACTGTTCGAACCCGAGCGCCCGCGGCGTGCGCCCTCCCGCTTCATCGTGTCCGAGTCGTCCGGGTACGCCCTGAAGATCCCCGAGAACGCCGTGGACGCATGGCATTTCGAACAGCAGCTGCGGACCTATCAGGAACTTGTCAGCAACCCCGAGATCCACACCGATCCCACCGAGCGCAATGCCCTGCTGGAGGCCGCCCTGTCACTCTGGCACGGTCCCGCGCTGGAGGCCTTCGCCGAGGCCGACTGGTCCGTCGCCGAGGCCGACCGGCTCACCGATCTCTACCTCACCGCTGTCGAACTCAATGCCCGCACCGAATTGGAATTGGGCCGCTCCGGCGAAGTGGTCCGCGAACTCCGCCAGCTCTTCGAGGACAATCCCGGCCGCGAGGAAATCGTCCGCCTGCTCGCCCTGGCGCAATACCAGCTGGGTCAGCAGCTCGAGGCGCTCACCACCATCCGGCGCTCCCGCGAATTCCTCGGCGGCCTATTCGGCGTGGATCCCTCCCCCGCGTTGCGCCAACTCGAAATAGCGATTCTCAATCACTCCGCCGGCCTCGCCCAGACCCCGCCCCTGCCGGCGCACGACCGCCGCCCCACCGGCCCTGCCGCATCCCCTGCCACCACCATGAGCAGGGCCACTCCCGCGCCCGTCTCCAGCCCGGGCATCGAGATCGCGAAAACCAGCACCGCCCCCGGGGCTGCCGACGGGTTCCATTGCGCTACCGGGTATCTCACCGAGTTGTCGGAGCTGCTGAACGCCGCCGAGGCGGCGCGGGCCGGGCAGTTGCGGGTCGCCTGGGTGGCCGGAGAGGCGGGAATCGGCAAGACCGTACTGGCGGAGGCCACCCTCGCCACGCTGTACACCGCGGGCTGGACCGCGGTGACGGGGACCTGCCCGGAGATCGACGGCGCGCCCACGGCGTGGGCTTGGACCGAGATCAGCACCGCCCTGGACGTGAGCGAGCCGAACCGGGCTGCGGCTGGACAGCTTTCGGAGAGCGCGGCCCGCGCACCGGGCACTCTCGCCGCGGCACCGCCGGATACCGTCTCCTCCCAGTCGATTTCACCGGGCGCACCGCGGCCGAGCGCGATCGACGCGGAGACGCCGGCCGAGGACGTGTTCACGCTGGCGCGGGTCATCGCGGAAAAATGCAGGCGCGCGGCCGGTTCCGCGCCGGTGGCGCTGCTGCTGGAGGACGTGCAGCGGGCCGATCCGGAGACCTTGCAGGTATTGCGGCAGGTGGTGAGCTGGCTGCGGGACGAGCCGGTATTCGTGCTGGTGACGATGCGACGATCGGAGGCTGCGCAAGGGCCGCACAATACGGTCGCGGCGCTGGCGCAGCATACGGGCGCCTGGCTGGAGCTCAATGGACTGGACGTGGAGGGAACGCGGCGAGCCGCGGCGGCTGCCGGGCTGACGGGGATCGAGGCCGAGGCGCTGGAACAGCTGCACCGGCGGACGGGCGGGAATCCGCTGTTCGTCCGGGAGGTGGCGAAAGCGGCTGCCGCACAGGGGAGTTTGGACGAGGTGCCGGATTCGATCCGGGAGCTGATCGAGGATCGGGTGGCGCAGCTGCCCGACGGGGTCGCCGAGGTGCTGCGGCAGCTGTCCATCTGGGGTGAGAGCGTCGATCTGGCGATCCTCAGTGCGGCGGTGGGGCTGGCCGAGGACACCGTGATCGATCTGGTCGCGGCGGCCGAGGCGGCCGGACTGGTAGGCTCCGGGAGCGGCGGGAGTATCCGGTTCGAGCATGGGCTGATTCGCGATGCCGTGTATCTGGGCATACCGCCGCTGCGCCGGGGCCGGATGCACTGGGCCGCACTGGAGCTGCTGGAACAGCGTGCCGACGCCTATCCGGCGGTGGCGCGGGACCCGGATGTGCTGGCCCGGCACGCCCTCGCCGGCGCGACCGCCGAAACCGCCTCGCGCGCGATCGAATACGTGGAGCGGGCGGCCGAGCGGCGCACCAGCCGCGGGATCCGCAGTGCCGGTGTGCGGCTGCTGCGGTCGGCGGTGGACCTGCACCGGCTGGCGCGCCACGACGCCGACCACGCGCCCGCCGGCGACCGCATAGCACTGCTGCGCACCCGCTGCGCGCTGGTCACGGCGCTGGCCTACGACAATCGGCATCGGGAGGCCCGCGTGGAACGCGACCGGGCCCTCACCCTCGCCGAGCAGCTGGGCGATCCGGACCTGGTGGTCCGGGCATTGACCTGCTGGCGCGCCCCGATCATCTGGGCGATTCGCAACTGGCGCAGGCCCGATCAGCACATGCGGCGGGCGCTGGCGGGCGCCCTGACCCGGTACGGCATCGGCCCGTCCACCCTGGCCCTGCTGGTGAGCGACGCCCCCGGCCCCGCGGCGCCGACCCGTGACGTCTCGAATGCCGTTGCGGCACAGTCTGATTCGAACGATGCGACAGATGCCGATCTGGTGCGCCTGCTGGTCGCGGCGACCTTCGAGACGGGACTGGTGGAGTCGGCCGCCGGGCAGCGACTGGCGCGGCTGGCCCTCGGGACGGCGCGGCGCACCGGCGATCCCGAATTACTGTGTGCCGCCATCAATGCGGTGACCTATCTCGCATTCGAGTACGACACGGAGTTCTCGGCACTGGTCGAGGAACTGGAGGGGCTGGCGACCGCCGCCGGACTGGCCGAGTACCGGGCGCTGGCGCATTATCTGGGATACCGGGCCGCGGTGGCCCGGGCGGATCTGCGGGAGGCGGGGCGGCGGGCGACAGCCGCGGTGGAGTTCGCCGACGAGGGCCAGCTGCAGCCGCTACTGGATATGGTCAGCTGTTTCGCCGGGACCATGGAACTGCTGCGCGGGAACATCGACGCGGCCGATGAGCTGTACCAGCGGTTCACCACCCGCACCCGGCTTTCCGGCGTCGCCAATCACGCGGAGGCGGAGTTGTTCTGCGCGCTCTCGACCGGATGGGCGCGGGGTGAACTGGGGAGCCTGACGGATCGGCTCGCGAACGCCTATGCGGCCCTGCCGGCGGCCGCCGCCCCGGCCTACACGCTCGCGCTGCTGCAGAGCGGACAGCGCGAGCGCGCACGCGGCGTGTACGAGGACTCGGATCCGATTGCGGCGGGCTTCTATCCGGTCCTCATGTCGGCATTGCGGGCGGTCGCCGCCATCGAACTCGGCGACACTCCAGCAATTCAGCGGCTCTACGTATACCTCGCACCGCACAGCGGCACCCTGATCGGCCTCGAAACGGGGATGACCGAGTTCGGCCCGATGGATTCGATCCTGGCGGCGCTGGCCGCCGCCCAGGGCGATGCCGAGGCGGCCGCTGCGCATCGCGAACTCGCCGAACGCCTACTGGAAAGGATTCGAGCCGAACTTCCCGAGTGCGGCGCCGCGCTACTGCGCGCGGCCTGATGCACGAGAAATCCGGATCGAGCCATTGGCCTGAAATGTCGCTCCGCCTCCCCGCGCTTAGAGCCGATGTCCACGGACTCTCGGCTCCCAGCGAATTTCCAGCGCCCTGATTTGCGCTGGTTAATTCTTGGCGCGCTGGTAAGCGTCGACGATCTCGGCCGGGATACGGCCGCGCGAGGAAACCTGGTGCCCCTGAGCGCGCGCCCATTCGCGGATCGCGGTGCTCTCCTCGCGGTCCACCGCCGGACGGGTGCGGCCGCCCGCGGCCACCTTGCCGGTCCGCTTGGAACGACCGACCTTGCGGGCCTTATCGGTCCACGGTTCCAGGGCCTCCCGCAGCTTGCCGGCGTTCTTGTTCGACAGGTCGATCTCGAAGTCGTTGCCGTCGATCGAGAAAAAGACGGTCTCGTCGGCCTTCGATTCGCCGTCGTAGTCGTCAACCAGAGTTACGGTGACTTTCTTCGCCATGGACTGCCCTTCCACGTGTGAGGTGCCGCTATTCGCCGAAATGTTAATGCCGCGCGATGCAGGATTCAAACCAGGCGCGAATCGAATTAGGGGCGACCAGACTATTCTGCTATTACCGCAGAGACCGTCCGGTCTTCAGCACACCCGGAATGCTGCCAAGCGCCACCCGGAACGACCGTGGACAATGCGTGCGGCGAGCGCGAAACGCCGGCCGCCGCGATCGTAACCCGCGCAAACTTCCGCCTGCCCCGGCCCGGCCATGATCACATCCACCCTGGTGAGGATGGCGGTGCCGAGCTCCCGCCCGGGCAGCCGTCCCGCCCCCGCCAGGGTGCGCACCGCGGCCGCCACCGCCGGCTCGGCGAGCGGCCCCAGTTGCCGCACCGAACGGCGGCCGTCCAGCACCTCGAGCGCCACCCGCAGCGCCGCACCGGCGAATTGCCTTGCCGCAGTGTTGCATTCATCACCACCCCGGGCTTTCACAGCGTGCGAAGAACGCAGAAGCCGTTGCAGGCCGACCGATCCGGGCGCAGCAGACACCGATCGGCGATCCACTCGATTCCGGCATCCGGGCGATCGGCCCGCGGTGGCGGCCGGCCACTGATCGGGCCGCGGCACCCGGCGGCCCACCTCCGGTGCGTGGCGGCCTGCCCTTGGAACCTGGCGGACCGGATCCGCCTTGCCGCGACACTGTTCCAGCGGCGGCTCGAATCGTGGTGCGGGCAGCAGGAATCCGCCCACCGCTGTCCGCGACTCCACCGCTTTCCCCGAGTTCACCGCTGTCCCTGAGTCCACCGCTGCCCGCGACTCGACCACCGCTCTCGTCTCGACTCCTCCCATGGCGCGAAAGCATGGCAGTCCAGCCGAACGCGGACGGCCCGAAATCAGGGTTCGCACCCCTCCCCGGGGTACTTCAGCAGCGCGAGCCGCCCCAGCAGGTCGGTGGGCAGGTAGAGCAACCGGCTGGTGGTCCACAACTGCCCGGACTTCGGGTCGTTCGAACCGGAGGTACTGCGCGCGAGCGAACCGGAGGTACTGTGGCGGACGCGAATTCAGTGGACCGGTTCGAGCACCTCGGCCGCCGCGACCGGCCGCAGCGTCTTGCCGAGGTCGGTGCGCAGGACCATGGCGGTATCCAGCAGGTAGTTCTGCCGCACCTGCCACGGATGCCGATCGCCCTGGCGCGGGAAGTCGCCGATCGAGCGCTGGACGTACCCGGAGGCCAGATCCAGCAGTGGCCGCTCCTGCAGGCTGCGCTGCGACTGCGGGACGACCGCGCGGTACCCGTTGCGGTCCATGTACCCCAGCACCTTGCAGACCAGTCGCGAGGTGAGGTCGGCGCGCAGCGTCCAGGAGGCGTTGGTGTAGCCGATGCACACCGCGAAGTTGGGCACGCCGGTCAGCATGGTGCCCTGCCAGACGAACTGCTCGGACAGCTCCACCGGTGCGCCGTCGACCACCAGGTCGACGCCGCCGAAGGCGAGCAGCTGCAGGCCGGTGGCGGTGACCACCACATCGGCCGCGAGCACCTTGCCCGACTTCAGCCGGATGCCCTCGGGCACAAAGGTTTCGATGTGATCGGTGACCACCTCGGCCTTGCCCTTGCGCATGGCCTTGAAGAAGTCGGCGTTGGGCACCGCGCACAGGCGCTGATCCCACGGGTTGTATTCGGGCGTGAAATGCTCGGCGACGAGCTTCTCGTCCTTCAGGATTCGGGTGGTGAGCCCGGTGAGCAGCTTGCGGGCGGCCGCGGGACGACGCCGGCAGTACTGGTAGAAGCCGATGTTGAGCAGGATGTTCTTGGTGCGGATGAGCCGGTGCGCCAGGTTCGGCGGCAGCAGTTCGCGCATCCGGTCGGCCACCTTGTCGCGGCCGGGGACCGCGGAGATCCAGGTGGGGCTGCGCTGCAGCATGGTCACCAGTTCGGCCTGCTCGGCCATGGCCGGGACCAGGGTGACCGCGGTCGCGCCGCTGCCGATGACCACCACGCGCTTGCCGGTGTAATCGAAGTCCGCGGGCCAGAACTGGGGGTGCACCACGGTGCCGGCGAAGTCGGCGATGCCCGGGAACTCGGGCTCGTGGCCGTGGTCGTAGTTGTAATAGCCGGAGCAGGAGTAGAGGAATCCACAGGTGAGCGTGCCGCGCTCGACACCGTCGGAACTGCGCCGCTCGACAGTGAGCGTCCACTGCGACTCGCCGCTGTCCCATTCCGCGCCAACGACTTTGGTGCCGTACCGGATGTGCTTGTCGATGCCGTTCTCGGTGGCCGTCTCGGTGATGTAGCGCAGGATGGCCGGCCCGTCGGCGATCGACTTGGCGTCACGCCAGGGCTTGAACGGGTAGCCGAGGGTGAACATGTCGCTGTCGGAGCGGATGCCCGGGTAACGGAACAGGTCCCAGGTGCCGCCGAGCGCGTCGCGCGCCTCGAGGATGGCATAGCTGCGGCCGGGCTGCTCGGCCTGCAGGCGATACGCCGCGCCGATGCCGGAGAGCCCGGCTCCGACGATGACGACGTCGAGGTGTTCGGCGAGAGGTTGCGCGGCGTTCATGACTTCCAGTCTGTTGCGCCCGCCATCCGGTTTCTTGACTCTGCACGACAAGTATTTGATCCTTGACGACATGTCGGTGATCAGATCCGCCGGACTGCGGGGTTTCCGCGCGACCGTGGCCGAGCTCGGCGCGGACGCCGAGGAGCTGGCCGCCGCCTGCGGACTGCCGCTCGCCGCCCTGGACACCGACGATCTACTGGTCCCCGACCATGCGGTCGGGGCGGTGCTGGAGCTGGCGGCCCATCGGCTCGACTGCCCGGATCTGGGGCTGCGGATGGCGTCGCGGCAGGACCTGGACATGCTCGGCCCGCTGGCGCTGGCCATCCGTAATGCCACCACCCTGGCCGCGGTGCTCGACTGCACCTCGCGGTACCTGTTCGTGCACGCCCGCTCGCTCAGTCTGACCATGGCACCCGACCCGTACGGCGATCGCGGCGTCATCGCCCTGCGCTACGGCGCCACCGCACCCGGCCTGCCCACCCCCGTCCAGGGCACCGATCTCGGATTGGCCTTCGTGCACAGGACGATTCAGCGCCTGGCCGAGGACCGCTACGGGCTGCGCTCGGTGGAGGTCCCCTACCGGCCCGCCGCCCCGATCCGGGCATACGAGGAATTCTTCGGCGCGCCAGTGCGAATCGAGCGTCCGGCCGCACTGCTGCGGATACCGGCCGCTCTCGGCAATCGGCAACTCTCCGGCGGCGACGAGAACCTGCACCGGATGGCGATGGCCTTCCTGGCCCAGCAGTCCGGCGGCGCGGCCACGGCGATCGCGCCACGCGTGCGGACCACCCTGCAGAAGCTCCTGGGCACCACCGCCCCCGAAATCGATGCCGTGGCACGGCTGCTCACCATCCATCCGCGCACCCTGCAGCGACGGCTGGCCGCCGAGGAGACGAGCTTCGCGGCGATTCTCGACGGGGTCCGGCGCACCGAGGCGCGACGCTACCTGACCACGACCGATATGCCGATGAGCCAGGTGGCCTCGCTCATCGGTTTGTCGGAACAGTCGGTATTCACACGTTGTTGCCAGCGCTGGTGGGGTGCAACGCCGACCGCGGTGCGCAAGGGCAAAGCGGGCTGACCACACCGGATGTCAACGGGATGCCACCGAGTTTCGATGGGCCCATTGGCAAATCACGCACGGCGAGTCGCTCACGACACGCACTCGATTTGCGAGTCGCCGCGTGTCGATCATGGTCAATCGGCGCTCCCGCCCCCAGGATGTCCTGATGATCGCCGAATGCCCTTCCTGCGCTTGGCCCTCTCCGACGGCTGTCTCCTCCCACCGCGGGGTGCAGTACCTGCGCTGTGTGTGCGGCCAGTGGCTGATCAGCGTGCACGGGAAGGTGGTCGGCGCGGCCGGGGGCACCACGTTCAGCGGGAACAATCCCCTGGCCGAGATCGCTGGAATCCGGGATTAACTCGCCGGCACGAAGATTCGCGCCGACTCGATGCGCAGCCCGCGGTCGGCGAAATCGAGTTCGGCGATACCGCGGCCCTCACGGGTCTCCACCGACACCGTCACCGAGTGCCCGGCGGCAATGGCCTTGCTCCAGCGCAGGCCCTTCACCCGAGTGGTGAAGTCCTCCAGCGACATCGCGCCGTCCACACCCCACTCCAGGCGGGTGACCGGAGCCAGAACCGCACGGGCACTGGACGAATCACCGGCGGCCACGGCATCCAGCAGCTGCCCGGCGGCTCGCTTGCCCGCCGCGCCGACACCGCGCAGGCCGGACATGAAACCGATCGCCCCGCCGATGCCCTGATTGCCGAGCAGCTGCGGGCCCAGCTTGGCCCCCGCCAGCAGGCCCTGCGTGCCCGATCCCAGCAGCTGGCCGATCATGCCCGCCAGCTCCCAATGTGCGCGCAGGGCGCGGATTTTCAGCGCGCCGTCCACCTCGGCCAGGTCATAGCGCAGATGCATGGGCACGTGCAGGGTGACCCCGGTGGACATGGTGGTGGCGATGGTGAGGTCACGGAAGACCGTCATGCCACACACCACGTCACCGGTCACGTCGAAGACGATGCCGTTGGGCGCGATGAAGGTGTCGTAGAAGCGTTCGATAGCCTCGCGCCCGATGTGGGGGCGCGAGCCGACCGGGTCCTCGACGCTGCCGTTGTCGGCGAAAAGGCCCACCCAGGCGGCCTTGTCGTGCGCGCCGACCGCCCGCGGTGACGCTTCGACGGTCGCCAATAGTTCGGCGGCGGTGGGTTTCGCGGGCACAGTGTCCTCCAGATGTTGGCAAGCGCGCGCGATGATACCGAACGCCCCGGCCCCGGACTAGATGGTCGCCAGGCGCGGGAGCAGGCGGTCGGCGAATTCGGTCGCGAAGGCGACGGGATCGCCATCGGGCATGAAGTCCAGCTCGGTGATGCCCAGGGCGGCGAGCTGCTCGGCATCCCGCAGCACCTGGTCCGGATTGCCGAGGGCATCAGACACGTAGACCCCGGTCTTGCGGATGGCGTCGTAGTCGCGGCCCTCGGCCTCGCAGTGCGCGCGCAGCACGGCCAGCTTGGCGGCGACCTCCTCGGGGCTGCTCGCGAAGAGATTGCAGGCGTCGGCGTAGCGGGCCACCAGCAGCAGCGTCTTGCGCTCACCGCCGCCGCCGATCCGGATGGGCGGGCGCGGCCGGCTCAAAGGCGCTGGCACGCACAGGGTCTCGGCGAGCTGGTAGTGCTCGCCCTTGTACGGCCCATTGTCGGGGCCCCACATCTGCAGGCAGATCTGCAGTGTCTCCTCGAGCCGTTCGAACCGCTCGGCCATCGGGACGACCGGTACGCCGAGCCCGCGCTGTTCCCGCTCGTACCAGGACGCGCCGATGCCCAGTTCGGCTCGGCCGCCCGAGAGCACGTCGAGGGTGGTGACGATCTTGGCGAGCAGGCCGGGATAGCGGTACATCACCCCGGTCACCAGCAGTCCCAGCCGCATGCGCTCGGTCAGCGCCGCCAGGTAGCCGAGGGTGGTGTAGCCCTCCAGCATGGGTTCCTCGGCGCTGCCCCGAAGCTCCATCTGGAAGTAGTGGTCCATGACCGTGAACTGCGCGAATCCGGCCTGTTCGGCAATGCGGGCGGTATGCGCCAGCGTAGACGCGATCCGGTCGGTCGCGGCGGGGTGCGAGTAGTTCCAGTAGTGCAGGCCCAGCTCCATGGCGGACTCCTCCGTTGGGGACGACATGCCTTTGTTTCGTGCGTGATGCCATGCGTTCGTGCGCAATACAGTCTGCCCCACGATCACACCGGGAAGGTCGACGGCGGGATCGGTACCGTCGGAGGCGTGCCTGCTCTCCGGAGGGTCATCGCAGGGGTCGTCACCGTGACAGCGCTGATCGTCGCTCTCGCGTTCGCGGGGCTGCCGGTGTTCGTGCACCCGCAGGTGGATCCGCTGAGCCGGGCCGACGCCATCGTGGTGCTCGGCGGGACGGCCTACGCGCGCTACGACGTCGGGCTGCGGCTCGCCGAGCAGGGCTATGCGCCCGAGCTGCTGATCTCGCGATCCACCGGGCAGAACGACCCGGTGATGGACCGCTACTGCGACGGCGGGTTCGACTTCACGGTCTCCTGCTTCGTGCCGAATCCGTGGACCACCCAGGGCGAGGCCGAGGAAATCCGCCGGCGGGCCCGGGCCGGGCACTGGCAGCACATCATCGTGGTGACCTATACACCGCACGTCTCGCGCGCGCGATACATCGTGGGGAAGTGTTTTTCCGGACAGATCACCATGGTCGCCAGCCCCAGCGATTCGGGGCTGTTGTTCTGGGCGTGGATGTATGTGCGGCAGTCGGCGGGTTATGTGCGTGCGTTTCTGCAGCGCGGATGCTGAGCCGAAAGATGGGCCACGGCCGCGCAATTGAGCGGTTACGATGAGGTCCGGGCAAAAGAAGCGCGTCCGTCACGGGGGTGGATGCGGGTGCGGGAGGATTTCCGGTGCGTATCGACGACCTTCGTGCCGTGCGGGACAGCGAGCTGACGGCCGACCTCTGCATTATCGGGTCCGGACCGGCGGGCCTGACCCTGGCTGCCGAACTCGCGGGAAGTTCGCTACGAGTGCTGGTGCTGGAGAGCGGCGGGCGCGAACTCGACCCCGGCACCGATGCGCTCAATGACATCGAGAATGTCGGCGCCGCGCGGGCCCAGCCGTATCGCAATGCCCGCAATCGCATTCTGGGCGGCAGTTCGCACACCTGGAGCGGACGCTGCGCACCGCTGGACGAACTGGATTTCGCGGCCCGCGCCTGGGTCCCGTTCTCCGGCTGGCCGATCGGATTCACCGAGGTCCAACCGTATCTGGATCGGGCGGCGGGCCATCTGGGACTGGGGTACGGGGCCGGGTTCACCGGCGACCGGTTCTGGGAGCTGGCCGACCGGACCCCGGCCCATCCGGAGGTGGACCGGCGCTGGCTGCGGCCCTACTTCTGGCAGATCAGCAAGGACCCGGCGGATCCGTTCGACTCCAAGCGATTCGGCGCCCATGCCGGGGAAATCTCCGCGGCCAATGTTCGAATTCTACTGAATGCCACCGTTTCCCATATCGATACCGATCCGGACGGCAGCCGGGTCGAGGCATTACGGGTGGTGGATTCCGACGGTAATATCCGTATCGTGCGTGCGACGCGAATTGTCCTGGCCGCCGGAGGAATCGAAAACGCGCGCCTGTTACTCGCATCCAATCGCGTTGTGCCGGACGGTATCGGTAATCGTCACGACGTGGTGGGCCGGTATCTGCTGGATCATCGTTGCGGCGTGGTGGGCGCGCTGGACCCGCACACCTCGGCCGCCGCGCGTGACCGATTCGGCAAATACGTGGTGAAAACCCGCGGCGGTAAGCACACCTTCCTGCACGGGCTGGCACTGTCGCCGGAAATCCAGGCCGACGAGGGACTCCTCAACTGTGCCCTGTGGATTCAGGAGGTGCCCGCCGAGGACGACCCCTGGGAGTCGGTGAAGAACCTGCTGCGCGGGCACCTGAACCTGCACGACGCCCGCACCGTCGCCGGCCATCCCGGCCTGCTGCTCTCCGGGGCCAAACGCCGTCTCATCGACCACACCGGCCTGCCGCGCAAGCTCGAGCACGTGGAACTGCGCTGCATGGTGGAGCAGACCCCGGATCCGCGCAGCCGGATCACATTGAGCGACACCGTTGATCGCCTCGGCATCCCGCATCCGCGCATCGACTGGCAGGTCAGCGCCCAGGAGGACGCCACCGTCCGCCGCGCCGCCGCCCTGGTCGCCGGCGAGTTCGCCCGCCTCGGCTATCCCCCGCCCGCCCTGGACGAATGGGTCCGCGAGGCCAGTGATCTCCCGGTCCGGCTGACCGACTGGGCGCACCCCACCGGCGCGACCCGCATGTCGGCGGACCCGCGCACCGGCGTCGTGGACGGCGACTGCCGCGTGCACGGCATCAGCAACCTCTATATCGCCGGCAGCTCGGTCTTCCCCACCAACGGCCACGCGAACCCCACCTTGACCATCGTCGCGCTGGCCGTGCGACTGGCCGACAAGCTGCGCGGCGCCGCCGCCTGACAGGTGCGCCGAAAGGCCGGCCGAGCTCGAAAGCTACGGCGGGCCGAGGTCTTCCGGGACGCGGTTATTGCTTGGGCAGCGGGAGGTCGATGCCGCCGACGTCGGTGACCTTCCAGCCGCTTCCGGGGTCGACGCTCACCGTGTAGTAGATGGTGGTGAGGACGCCGTCCGGGTTTTGCGCATTGGTGGAGTTGACGTTCAGATAGACGTTCACCTTGTAGGCGCCGTTGTCGCGACTGGTGACCTGCGAGCTGAGCAGGGTCGGGCTCGAGGTCCACTTCAGCGGAACCAGGATCTCCTGCAGCTTCGAAGAGGTGGCGTCGAACTTGCTCGCCAGCGCCGGGGTGGTGTTGGACTTGAGGCGAGCGGTCCAGGCGTTGAAGTCGGAGAAGTTGAGGTTGGCCGCGCCCATGGCGTAGTCGGAGGCCACCTGCTCGGCGTGCTTGTCGTTCGCGGCCTGGGTGTCGCGGTCCTTCAGGTCGCCGCGCGCGGACTGCCACAGCACGGTGACCGTCACCAGCGCGCCGACGAGCAGCACCGCGGCGACCGCGGTCGCCAGGGTCGAGACCTTCAGCTGCACCGTCTTGGCCGGCGCCGGCGCCGGATCCGGGTCGACCGGCTGCTTCGATTCGGTGTCCTGAGACATGGTCTCCTCCTTGCTGATACTGCTACTTCACGCCGACCTGCACGCGCACGGCACCGTCACCGGTGGACGCGAGCGCCTGTGAGATCAAGCTGCTGATATTGAGCTGAGGCCCGGCGGTGCGTGCCGCGTCGGCGAGCGGCTGCAATTGGGGCGCGAGGGTCTTCAATTCGGGTCCGGCCTGCTGCAGCCATTCGGTCAGCTTGGCCAGGAAGGGCGCCAATCCGTTGCCGGAGACGTATGCCTGCGGCCCGGGGGCACGGTCGACCAGTCTACCGACGGCATTGATGAGCTCCTCGAGCGACTGCTCGAACTGCACGAACGCCGGAGCCGCGGCCGCCGTGGCCTCGCCCATGCCATCGATATTCGAGGCCGCCGCCTGGAAGCTGTTGAGTAGCTGGGCAATCTTGGGCTCGCGGCTCATAATCGCGGCGGCCAGTAGATCACCGGCCCGGGTCAGGTTCGGCATGGCCGAATCCGTGTCGTGGAAGGCCGCTCCCAGCGTGCTCGCCAGCGAGGCCGCGACCTTCGGGTCGAGCTGGTTCATGACCTTGTTGACCAGTCGCGACACCTCGGGAATGGACAGCGGCGACTTCACCATGGCGGCATCCAGGCGCTGGCCGTCCCTCAGGTACGGCCCGCCCGCGGTGCGGGGCCGGAATTCCACGAAAGGCTCGCCCAGCGCGGACAGCTGCTCGATGGTGACATCACTGTCGGTGGGCAGCCTGCGGTCCCCGTCGATGCGGAAGCCCACCTCGACGCCGCGCGCGGTGGAGTCCACCGACGTGATCCTGCCGACCCGCATGCCGGTGAGCAGGATGGGTGAACCCACGCTCAGCCCACCGGAATTCGCCATCACCATGGACCCGTCGGTGTGGTGTGCGAACGGATCCGCCCGCACCACGCCGAAGGTCAGATAGCTCGCGCCCACCACGGTGACGGCCGCGATGCCGCCCAGCGACGCCAGCGAACCCCACTTCATCGCACCGCTCCGATCATGCGCAGCCCGGCCAGCATGTTGGTGACCTGATCGTCTCGGGAGACCGAATCCGCCTGGATGCCGGTGATGTTCACCTTGGGCCCGTTCTCGACGAACGGAATCAGCTTGTCCCGCAGCAGCGAGGTCAGCAGCGACAGGTTCGATGGCACCGACAGGTCCAGCGGCCGTCCCGAAAGCGCCAGCGGTGCAAAGGATTGCGTCACCGGATCCAGCGCGGTGGCCAGCGGGGCCAGCCACACCAGCGACTGCCCGAGCTGGCCGAGCACGGCGAAGATCTCGGTGACGCCCTTGATCGAGCCGGTGATCCCGGTCATGGCGTCCACCGACTCCTGGCCGAGCTCATGGTCCAGGAAGTCCGCGCGATCGTGCAGCACCTGGGCGTTGACACCCAGACCGTCGAGCAGCTTGTCGACCTGGTCCAGATTGGCCGCCAGATCCACCGCGTTCCCGGCCGCGTTCCGCGCGATCCGCTTGGTCTCCTCGGGATCGCGGGGCAGCACCGCATTGAAATGGTCGATGATGTCCTGCAACTGATTCACGGCACCGCCCTGGGTGAAGGCCGCCAGGGCGGCCATGGTGTCCTCGAGTTGCACCGGCGGGCGGGTATGGTCCTGGGTGATGGTGCCGCCGTCCTTCAGCAGCGACCCGAACCCGTCCGGCGGCGTGGTCAGCGCCAGATGGATGTCACCCAGCACCGTGTTCTGCCGCAGCTCGGCCACCGTCGTGACCGGCAGCTGCACCTTGGACGAGATGTCCGCGTCCACCACGACATAGCCGCCGCGCCCGCCCGCGTGCGCCGAATCCACCACGCGCACACCGCTGACCGAACCGACCTGCGCGCCATTGGCGATGACCTTGGCCTTCGCGGGCAGATTCAGCACATTGCCGAACTCGATGTGAATCCGGTAGGTGGGCCCCGAAATCGTGGTGCCCGGCACCGGCACCGAGGACGGATCGAAGGCACAGCCCCCCGCCCCGGCGAACAACCCGGCGGCCAGCACCGCGGCTCCGGCACGCCTGGCCACACGTCCCCGCGGACGCACGTCGGAGCCTGCCCCCTGCACAGGCTTCGACCACACCGAGCCGCCCTCTCCCGCACCGGAACCGGGCCGGGTGGCGACGACGATCTCCCAGCGTCCGAACCTCATCGCACACCTGCCATTCCGAGCACCAACGGGACCAGCGGGACGTTCACCATGCCGTTGGCGGCGTCGGTGCAACTGCCCGGGGTGACGGCATTGACTGCGGCGCAGACCTGTTCGGCCTGCGTGGCCGGCAGGGCCGCGCGCGGAGAGCCATAGGTAATGCCGTTGCCCATGATGTTCTGGGCCGCATTGGTCAGCACCGGCAGTTTCAGCATGACCTCGGAGAGCGAGCCGACATTGGCACGCAGCAGCCGGACCAGCGGCAGGGTGTCGTCGAGACCGCGCATGATCGGGTCGCCCGCGATGGTGACCAGATCATTGAGCATGGGCAGTACCTCGCCGAGCCGGTCGATGAGTTGCGCACCGGGACCGAGCAATTCGGTGCTGGCATTGTTCAGGGCGGGGGCCAGCCGCAGCAGCATGGAACGCAGGTCGCCCCAGTGCTGCTCGACCTTCGCACCGACCGCGGCGAAGGCGTCGAAGATGCCCGCCAGGTGCCCGATGTCGGCGTCCGGCTGGGCCAGCGCCGAACCCAGCTTCTTGACGATCTCGTTGATCTGCGGGCCGGCGCCCTGGGTGGCCGAGTCCAGCGCGGACAGGCCGTGCGCCAGCGCATCCGGCGCTTGCGCCTGCTGCAGCTGCGAGGACAGGTCGGCCAGCGCCGTCAGAGTCTCGGTAATGCTCTTGGGCGTCAGGGTTTTGGTAATGCACTGCGATGAATCCCAGTGCGCCAGATCCTTGCCACTGTTGAGCACCGCCAGATTGCGGTCGGCCACAATCGAATCCGAGACGGTGGTGGCGGCGGCATCGGCATACACGGGGTACTTCGCGTTGACCGAGAACTTCACCTTGACCTTGGTGCCGTCCGAATCGATGGAATCGACGGTGCCGACCGCGATTCCGCGCATGGTCACCTTGTTGCCCGCGTACAGACCGACCGCGTCGGGCATGACAGCGCAGTAGGACACGGTCTTCTTCATCGGGTTGAACCACAGCAGGTACCCGACCACCGCCAGCAGTACCACCAGCGCCGCACCGGCGACCGACATGAATGCCTGCGATCCGAGCATCCGCTTGAACATCAGCAGTCCTTCCCCGGCACCGGAATGCACACCTGCGGCTGTGCCACGGGCTGCTGCGGCTGTGCCGCGGGCTGGTCCGATAGCGCGACGATCTGCTGCGAATGGTCGATCTGCACGCCGCCGTCCGGAATCACCAAGTCCGACAGCTTCTTCTGCAGGTCCTGCGCGGCGGTCAGGGTCGGGGTGAACTTCTGGCCGAGCTGTTCGAGCTGGGTGATGGCGTCGGTCAGCTTGGGCTTCAGATCCGACCAGGTGGGTTCCGCACCGCCGAGCCGGCCGAGCACATCGCTGAGCAGCCGGATGGCCTCGGCCATCTCGGCATGCTTGTCGTCGAGCACGGTGACCAGCAGGTTGGCATTGTCCATGAGCCGGCCCAGATCGGATTTCGCGCCGTCGTACATGCGCACGTACTCGTCGGCCACGGCCACCGCGTTGGACACCTGGCCGCGCTGCTTGTCCAGCGCGTCCACATAGGTGTCGACCGTGGCCAGCGTGGTGCGCAGGGTGTCGGGCGAACCGTCGATCGAATTACCCAGCGCCGCAAGGTTCTTGTTCAGCATCGAACCGTCGATCTTGGCGAGCGGGGCGGCCGCGTCCTGGAAGGTCTCGATCAGGCTGTAGGGCAGGCGCACCCGGTCCGCCGGAATGGCCGCCGACCCCAGCGGCTTGCTCCCGGCCGGGAACACCGCCACATAGTGGCCGCCGACAATGGTCAGCATGCGAATGTCGAGGGAGGTCTGATCACCCAGGAACACATCGGATTTCACCGTGAAGCGCATGACGACCTTGTCCGGCTTCAGTTCCAGCGACTTCACCTCGCCGACCGAGATGCCGGCGATGCGCACGTCGTCGCCCGCCTTCACCGACTGCGCCTCGGACAGTTCCGCGGTGTAGGTGTGCTTGCCGAACGGGATCACGTACAGCGCACCGGCGGCCGCCAGGCCCAGCACCACGAGCACCGCGCCGACGACGCCCTTGCGCAGGTGCCGCTTCTGCTTGGTGGCGTCGTCGACCACCCGATCGTCACGTATCGAACCGAGCCCGCTCCAGAAGCGGGGCAATGTCATCCGTTGCATATCGCCACCTGCTGTCCCGACACGAGCACCCTGACCACCGCCGGCACATCGGCGGTTCCCTTGCTGCACACCGGCTTCCAGCCGCTCGGGCTGGTCGGCAGGGCCGCGTCGGCCGCGCCGAGCACCGCGGGCAGGCGGCCGAAGGCGTCCACCGCCTCCTTGGCGTCGGGGAAGATCTTGCGAATCAGCGCGTCGACATCGGACCCGCTGTCGATCCCCAACGAGCGCAGCAGATTGTCGATGGGCCGCAGCACCGAGGGCGCGGTGACCGCGAATTGCGCCAGGCCGCCGATATTCTGCTGCAACGCCTCGAAGATGTCGGAGAGCTGCTTCAGCAGCGGCACCAGGTAGTGCACGCGCCCGCCCAGCCGGTCGGACAGATCCGACATGTTGTGGATCAGCGTGCCGATCACCTGCTGCCGGTTCTCCACATACGACGCCAGTTTCCCGATCGCGTCCATGGCCGGGCCGATGCCGCTGCCGTCACCTTCGATCAGGGCCACCATGCTGGCGCTGAACTGGTTGATGGCCTCCGGGGAAATGGTCTGCAGCACCGGCTTCAGGCCGTTGAACAGCTGCGTCACATCGAACGACGGCACGGTGTGGTCCTCGCCGATGCGCGCGCCCGCCGGAATCCGGTTGCCCGGCTGCGGCTGCTGCTGCAGATCGATGTACCGCTGCCCGGTCAGATTCTGGTAGCGGATGGCCAGTTTGGAGTTGTCGTAGACGGGCGCATCGGTCTTGACCGACAACTGCACCCGCGCCTTCGCACCCTCGAGACCGATCTGCTTCACCTTGCCGACCTGCACGCCGAACATGCGCACGTCGTCGCCGACCTTCAAACCGTTGGCGTCGGTGAAGATGGCATCGTGGGTCTCGGTTTCCCCCGACACCGGGCGCTGAATCGCGGTGAGCACCAACATGAGCACCACCACGATGACGCCCGCGAACAGGGCCAGCCGCCAGGCCGCCGATTTCACCCTCATCGCGCCCCTCCCAGCAGTGGCACCGCGATGGCCGGCACACCCTTCAGGTCGACCTCCACATTCAGCACCGGCCCCTGCCCGGTGTCCGGCATGGCCGCGCGCAATCGCTCCAGCAGCAGGCGCAATTCGGACGCGGACTGCTGCGGCTGCGGCACCATCTGCGCGAGTGCGGTCAGCACCGGGACCAGCATGTCGGTGGTGCCGGAAAGCTGATTCCCGGCCTGGGTGAAGGTGGTCGCCAGCGCCGGCAGCAGCTGACCGGTGACCGTCGCGACGCCCTTGTCGTAGGCGGCGCGGTCGGTCTGCAGCCGCTGCATACTGCGGATCAGATCCACCACCTGCACGGTCGCGCCCGCGAACCGGCCGCCGCCGTCGAAGGCCGGGCCGAGGTTGCCGGCCAGCTCCGACATCGGCATCTTCTGGTTGTCGGTAATCGTGCGCTGCGCGGTGATGAGCGCCTGCGCCAGCGGCATGAGCGCCTGGGTATCGGCCGCGGCCTGCGCGATCACCGACGCCATCTGCGGGGTCAGCACCGAACCGCCCACCTGCGAGGCGCTGCGCAGCAGCGAGCCCATGGTGGCGTCGTAGACCGCGGCGGCGCGGCCGCCGGTGAAGTCCAGCACCGTGCCCGAGCGCAGCGGGGAACCGCCCGCGCCCCTGCGCAATTCGATCTCGCTGATGCCGAAGAGGTTGGCCGGCGCGTAATCCACCTGCAGGCTGTCGTCCAGCCCGAACAGCTTGGCATCGTCGAGCCGCAGCGAAATCTGCTGTGTCCCGTGCTGATCCGGCGCGATCTCCGTGACCTTGCCGATCACCACGCCATTGGCCCGCACGTCGGTGCCGACCAGCACACCGTCACCGATCTGCTCGGTGCGCAGTGAAATCGGTAATCCGGCCTCGGTTTTCTGTGACCGGTACAGCGCCCAGCCCGCCACCACGGCCAGCACCAGCGCCAGCGCGACAGTGCCGACCGTCATCGCCCGCTTGCGATCGACGGCCACACCCGGCATTCCGTAATTCGGCATCCCCTACCCCGTGAACGTAATCGCCGAGTTGAAGCCCCACAGGGACAGCGACAGCACCATGTCCATGGCCACGATGGCCACCGAACTCGCGCGCACCGCCTTACCCGAGGCGATACCCACGCCCTCCGGCCCGCCGGTCGCGAAAAAGCCGAAGTAGCAATGGATCAGGATGACCACCACCGCGAACACGGCCACCTTGACCACCGCGGCGATCACGTCGAACCCGGACACGAACTGGAAGAAGTAATGGTCGTACACACCGGCAGACGCCCCGTGCACCAGCGTGATCAGCCCGCGGCAGGCCGCGTAGGACAGGATCAGCGCGATCAGGAAGGTCGGCACGATGGCGACCGCGCCCGCGAGCACGCGGGTGGTCACCACGAAGGGAACCGAACGCAGACCGAGGGATTCGATGGCGTCGATCTCCTCGGAGATACGCATCGACCCGATCTCGGCGGTCATGCGGCAGCCCGCCTGCGCGGCGAACCCGATGGCGGCGACGATCGGCGCCAGCTCACGGGTGGTGGCGTAGGCCGACACCAGGCCGGACACCGGGCCCATGCCCAGCATGTCCAGCGTGGTGAACGACTCCACCGCCACCGACGCGCCCATCACCAGGCCGAGCACGATCATCATCGGCACGGTCCCGCCGCCCACGATGACCGAGCCGCGGCCCCAGGTCATGTCCGAGATGGCCCGCATGGTCTCGCTGCGATAGCGCCTGAGCGTCAACGGAATCGAGGACAGCACCTGCCAGACGAAGGCCAGCGTGAAGCCCAGGTTCTCCACCCGGCGCAGGATCAGGCCACGGCGGCGATAGGCGCGCGCGGCCCAGCCCAGCCCCTTGGGCACATAGGTTGCCGACATCAGGCCAGCCTCGTGGGCAGGAAGAGATCGGTGATCTGGGTGGCGACCAGATTGACGGTCACGATCGACACCACCGACAGCACCACCGCGGCGTTCACGGCGTCGGCGACACCCCGCGGGCCGCCCTTCGCCTCGAGCCCGCGCTGGCAGGCGATGATCACCACGAGGAAGCCGAAGATCACGGCCTTCAACAGCGACACCCACACATCGGCGGTGGTGGTGAAGGATCCGAAGGTGGACCAGTACGAGCCCGGCGTCACGCCCTGCCCGCCGATGGCAACGCCGTAGCCGGCGAGCACGCCCACGAAGATGATGAGCACGTTCAGCAGCGGCGCGACAAAGACCATGGCCACCAGGCGCGGGATCACCAGCCGGTGAATCGGGCTGATGCCCATGGTGTTCAGCGCGTCGATCTCCTCGCGAATGGTGCGCGCACCCAGATCCGCGGCCAGTGCCGCGGCGCCCGCGCCGCCCAGCAGGAAGCCGGTGGCCAAAGGCGCGCCCTGTTTGATGACGCCCAGGCCGCCGGTCGCGCCCAGCAGCGAATCCGCGCCCAGGGTGTGAATCAGATTGCCCACCTGGACCGAAACGATGACACCGAACGGAATCGCGATGAGCACGGCCGGAATCGCGGTCACGGTAATGAGCCGCCAGGCCTGGAGAATGGCTTCTTTCCATTGGAATTGGCGGCGCGCGATATCGGCGACGGTACCGATCACCGCTTCCTCGGCAATTCCGACCGCGCGACCGAAGGTACGCAGCGACGCCACCGAGGTGCTGGAGAAGTTGTCACGCACGATGCGCACGGCGGACCGATTATGGACGGCCCGGGTCATCGCAGGACTGCTACTTCGAGACGCCGGAACCGACGTGTGGTGGCGAGCTTCAAATTTCTTCTCCGTGATCGGCAACACTGCCTGCCATCAAAGCTAATGGTTACGCGGAGTTACAACAAATCGACCCGAGGTGTGATCGGAACCTCTAAGTTACCTACCGGTACATCCGGAGTTGATCCCGGTCAGGGGGACGAATGACCATGTGACCTGCTGTTCTAGAACGTGTTATCAGAGCAGATCAGCTATGACTATGACGCCGAGCACGCCCCCGGCGAACCCTCGGCGAGGCGGTTTCGCGGCCCTCAGCCATACCTGAAGCCGAATTGAGTGATCTCGCAGCAACCTCCGATTTCACATCGAACCCACGCGCAACCCGGACTGTGCGTGTTCACTGTCGTTGTGGACAACACGGTGTCGGCGGTCCTGCACACGATCGAAGCCGGCGACTGGGCGGAATTCGCGAAACTGGTGCACCCCTATGTGCATTGGACCGAGGACGGCGTCACCACCCGCGGACGAACCCGCGTCATGGCGCTGCTGTCCCGGCACGATGCCACCAATCCCGCGACGTCCTACGAACTGCGCGACGGCCAGATCTATCGCTGGAACTCCTGATTACGGACTGATCGCCAGAAAAACGAAGGCCGAGAACAACACCAGGTGCACACAGCCCTGGAGCAGGGTCGCGCGTCCGGGCACCACGGTGAGCGCGCCGACCACCACGGTCAATGCCAGTAGCACCATCTGGGTCGCGCCCAGGCCGAGCATGAGCGGGCCCTCGATCCAGACCGAGGCGAGCGCGATGGCCGGAATGGTCAGGCCGATACTGGCCATGGCCGAACCCAGCGCCAGATTCAGCGAGATCTGCACCCGGTCGCGGCGCGCAGTACGCACGGCCGCAATGGTTTCGGGCAGCAGCACCAGCATCGCGATCACCACACCGACCGCGGACTGCGGCAGCCCGGCCGCGGCGATACCGGATTCGATATTCGGTGTGTCCACCTTCGCCAGCCCGACCACGCCGATCAGGGCAATCAGCAGCAAACCCAGACTCAGCAACGCCTGCCCGCGGGTGGGCGGCTCCTCGTGCTCATCCTCGACCGCCTCGATCCCCTCGACGGGCAGGAAGTCGCCCGGATGCCGGACCGTCTGCACCATGACGAAGACGCCGTAGAGAACCAGCGACGCCACGGCGGCGAAGGCCAGCTGCGAGGTCGAGAACACCGGGCCGGGCTCGCTGGTGGTGAAGGTCGGCAGCACGAGACTCAGGGTCGCGAGCGTCGCGACCGTGGCCAGCGCCGCGCCGGTGCCCTCGGCATTGAAGACCGCCACCCGCCGCCGCAGCGCGCCCACCAGCAGCGAGAGGCCGAAAATGCCGTTGCACGTGATCATTACGGCGGCGAAGACGGTGTCGCGGGCCAGCGAGGCGGACTTCTCCGGACTGGACACCATGAGCGTGACGATCAGCCCGACCTCGATGATGGTCACCGCCACCGCCAGGATCAGCGATCCGAACGGCTCGCCCACCCGGTGCGCGACCGTCTCCGCGTGGTGCACCGCGGCCAGCACCGCGCCGATCAGCACGGCTCCCACCAGTACCGCCGGGACCGGGCTCAGCCGCCGGCCCCAGGCCACCACCAGCACCGCGGCGCCCAGCACCGGGAGGATGGCCGACCAGTACCGCCCGCAGAAACCCACCATGACCCCATCGTTGCAGCAAACCGTCCGCACACCCCGTAAATGGGAGCGATGCCTCCTCCGAACGCATTACCGCATGAGTGCGTCCCGGTGAATTAGGCTGCCCACGTGGACGACACCGGAGCCGCCGACGCAGCGCGACCGCACCCGCACGAGCCGCACGACGAGGGCCTCGCCGCCCGCCTCAACTGGTTGCGGGCCGGCGTGCTGGGCGCCAATGACGGCATCGTCTCCACCGCAGGCCTGGTGGTCGGTGTCGCCGCCGCGTCCACCGACTCCAGCGCCATCCTCACCGCGGGCGTCGCGGGTCTGGCCGCCGGCGCCATCTCCATGGCGGTCGGCGAATACGTCTCGGTCAGCACCCAGCGCGACTCCGAGCGCGCCCTGCTGTCCAAGGAGAAGCGGGAACTGGCCGAGGAGCCGGAATACGAACTGGCCGAACTGACCCAGATCTACCGGGCCAAGGGACTGTCCGCCGAGACCGCCCGCCAGGTGGCCCAGGAACTCACCGCACACGACGCCTTCGCCGCCCACGCCGAGGCCGAATTGGGTTTGGACCCACACGAACTCACCAATCCGTGGCAGGCCGCGCTGTCGTCGGCCGTCTCCTTCACCATCGGCGCCATCCTGCCGATCCTGGCCATCCTGCTGCCCCCGACCCAGTGGCGCATCCCCGTCTGTTTCGCCGCCGTGCTGGTGGCGCTGGCCCTGACCGGGTCGGTGAGCGCCCGGCTCGGTGGCAGCAATCCACGCCGCGCCGTGCTCCGGGTGGTCATCGGTGGTGCGCTGGCCATGGCGGTCACCTACGGAATCGGCCAGCTGGCAGGGGTTTCCGGACTCTAGCCGGAGGGCCGGCCCGAATCCTCCGGCGGCGCGGGCGGATTCGCCGGCCCACCATCCGGGCCCACCGGCGCCGGGATGTTCACCGGATGCGGTGCGACGGGCGCCGGAATCACCACTGGCGGAGCCGGATCGGAGGCCCGTCCCGGAGCGGACGGGACCTGCTCGGCGGGAGGGGCGTTGGGCGGGCGCGGGGCGGGCGCGACATTGGGCGGATGCGGAGCGGGCGCGAAATGGTCGTGCCGCGGGCGGGGGACATTCACGATCGAGGTATCGGCGATCGGGCGATCACCGGACGAGGTGAGCCAGATGCCCGCCCCGACAGCCACCGCCATGAGGACGGCGGCCAGGACCACGCGGGCCAGCCGCCGGGGATCGATATCGCCTCGATCGCGCCGGATCTCGTCTGCCGTGCCCAGCATGGCTGTCCTCCTTCGGTTTCCGGCCGCGACAACTAGGGAGCGGGCGGGGGCGGGGGTGGCACCAGGAACGGGAGGATCGGGGCCAGAATGTCGGGCAGTGCGGGGGCCGGTGGTGGAGGCGGCGCCGCGGGAGCGGGAGCGGGTGCGGGCGGCTCGGGAGCCACCTGGACCGGCGCGGGCGGAGGGACGTATTGCTCGGTTTGCGGGGCGGGGGCGGGGGCGGGGGCGGGCACGGGCGCAGAGGCGGGTGCAGGATTCTGCGCTGCGGCCGGGGCGGGCGGGGGTGGTGACGGAGCGGCGGAGGTGGCAGACCGGGGCGCCTGGGGCTGCGCCTTGACGGACACCGGGGCGGTGGACGTGGAAGCCGGTGGGGTGTCCGGTGTTTCGGCGCCGCCGGGTCTGTCGAGCGCGGCCCACATGGTGCCGCCGATGAAGGCGATGATCACGCTGAACGAGAGGACCAGGAGGCCGCCGAGCACCTTGGCGGGCATCGTCCCCACCGCGGTCAGACCAGGGGTCCCGTCATTCGCGGCGACGGCGGGCTCCTCCCCCGCCGCACCGGGTCTCTCGCGTACCGCGCCCACCGCCATCGGGGAACTCCTTCGGCTCGAAGCACACGCTCGTAGATCCGAAATGCTTCTCCTTCAAGGCACGGTACACAGATTTGCTGATTATCTGAACCGGCTACAAGGTAAGGAAATAGTTCCAGGTAGATATCTATCCGAACCGATTGCCGGAAAGTTGCGCTCAATCCAGGGTGAGCACCACCTTGCCGAACGGGTCACCGGTCTCGAAGTATTCGAACGCCTCGACCGCCCGCTCGAACGGATACACCCGATCGATCACCGGCCGCATGCCGTGCTCGGCCATGGTGCGGTTCATGAACTCCAGATCCGCCCGGCTGCCCACCGCGACGCGGCGCAAGCCGACATACTTGCCGCCCAGCGGATCGGCGGGCTGCTGCCCCGGCTCGGCCGGGAAGGCCCCGATCAGCACGACCTCGCCGTTGTAGGCCGTGGCCGCAAGGGATTTCGCCAGCGTCCGCTTGCCCACCGCCTCCACCACGCGCTCTACGCCCAGGCCGTCGGTGAGCTCCAGCACCACCCGCTCCCAGTCCGGGGTCACGGTCCGGTCCACCACCTCGTCCGCGCCCAGCTTGCGCAGGCGCTCACCCTTCTCCGGCGACGAGGTGAGGGAGATGACCTGCGCGCCCAGCATTTTCGCGTGCTGCACCGCGAAGAGGCCGACCGGACCCGAGCCGACCGTGAGCACGGTGTCGCCGGGGCCGACCGGCACCGGCTTGGTCACCGCGGCCCAGGCCACCAGACCCGCGCAGGTGAGGGCCGCGGCTTCCGCATCGGTGAGATACGGCGGCACCTGCACCACCGAATCCTCTTCCAGCAGCACATAGGTCGCGAGCCAGCCGTCGTGGGTCGCGCCGTACTGCTCACCGCTCAGCGCCTGGGTCTGCGGGCCGTCGTTCCAGCCGACGAAGTAGGTGCCCATCACCCGGTCGCCCAGCGCCGCGCGGGTCACGCCCGCACCCAGGCCGATCACCTCACCGACGCCGTCCACCAGCGGCACCACGCCCGGCCGGGCCGCCACCGGGTAGGTGCCCTCCATCAGCATGATGTCGCGCCGGTTCAGGGAGGCTGCGCGCACCCGCACCAGCACCTGATGCGGTCCGGGGACCGGCGCCGCCTGCACCGCCATGCTCAATCCGGCCATGCCGCGCAGCGGATCCAGGTGGTAGGCAACACCATTCGGGTTCTGATCATGTCCATCGCTCATGGCTCCGAGTCTGTGCCGCGCCGGCCGCCGCCGCGATTCCCTGCAGGGAATGATCAAGACGCGGCCGCCCTGCCGTGTGACGATTCCCCGGAGGGAATCGCGACGCGACACCCCCTCGAACACAGTGGAGGTATGACGACCATGGCCCCGGCCACGACCACACCGTTCGCACAGCAGCTCCGCGGCTGGCGGACACGGCGGCGGTTGAGTCAGCTCGATCTGGCCATCGCCGCCGAGACCAGCCAGCGGTATCTGAGCTTCCTGGAGCAGGGGCGCTCGCAGCCGGGACGGATCATGGTGGTCCGCCTGGCCGAGGTGCTGGGACTGTCCCTGCGGGAGCGCAACGCAATGCTGCTGGCGGCCGGTTATGCGCCGATCTTTCCCGAATCCGCGCTGGACGCACCGGAACTCGACGCGGTCCGGCATGCGCTCGACACCATCCTGCAGGGGCATCTGCCGTATCCGGCCGTGGTGACCCGGCCGTTCGGCGTGCTGGTGGCGGCCAATCCCGGATTCGAGCTGCTGACCGAGGGCTGCGCACCGGAACTGCTGGAGCCCCCGATCAATGTGCTGCGGCTGGCCCTGCACCCGGACGGGCTGGCCCGGCGGGTGGAGAACCTGCCGGAGTGGGGGCGGCACGTCACCGACAGCCTCCGCAATCGCGCGGGCCGCAGCCCCGATCCCGCGCTGGACGCGCTCATCGCCGAACTCGACGGCTATCTGCCGCCGGTGGAACCGGGCCCGGGACATCTGGGTTTCGCCGTACCGCTGCGACTGCGGTCCGAGGCCGGCGAGCTGCGGCTCATCACCACTGTCACCTCGTTCGCGACGGCCACCGACATCACCCTGTCCGAGCTGCACCTCGAGGCGTTCCTGCCCGCCGACCAGGCCACCTCCGACCACTTGCGCGCCCGCTTCGCCCGCGCGTAGACGAGCTCGATTCCGGCCGGATGCTTGTCGCCGAATACTCGTAGACGTATATTCGTAGTCGAGTAAGGAGGTGCCGGATGGCCCGCAAGCGCAAGGTCGCCAATCTGATGGGGCTGGCGGTGCTGTCCGCCGTCGTCGTCAAACCCATGCATCGATACGAGATCGCCGCGCAGTTGCGGGCATGGGGCAAGGACAACGACATGGGCGTCAAGTGGGGCTCGCTCTACACGGTCGTGGACAACCTCGCCAAGCACGGCTTCCTCGAGATCGCGGGCAGCGAACGCGACGGCGCCCGGCCGGAACGGACCATCTACCGGATCACCGACGCCGGGCGCGCCGAACTCACCGACTGGACCAGGGAACTCATCGCCGACCCCGAGCCGGAGAAGCGCCGCTTCATGGCCGGGCTGTCCGTCGCGTCGGTGCTGCCGCCCGACGAGGTCGTCGAGCTGCTCACCCAGCGAATCACCAAGCTGGACCGGACCATTGCCGAGAACCGCACCCAATTGGCCGCCCTGGACGGCACGGTGCCGCGGCTGTTCCTGATCGAAGAGGACTACGAGCTGGCCATGCTGGCGGCGGAGTCCGAATGGGCACGCGCGCTGCGCGATTCGCTCGCCGACGGCAGCTTCCCGGACGTGGAGGGCTGGCGGGCCTGGCATCGCGACGGCGTCATGCCCGCCGACATCGCCGAGCCGGCGGAAGGGGGAGCCGACACACCGCAGTCCCAGCACGACTGATCCACATGGACCGGGCCCCGGCGAGGGTGCTGCAACACCGCCGCCGAAGCCCGGGAACACACCGTCTCGAACCGCGTCCGTGCAGGCGAACCCGGCGCCGAGTTTGGCAACTACAGGATAACTGGGTTCTCCACGCGCGGGACGGTTCGGGGTTTTCGACACCCTGCGAACACTTCTCGGGAGAGAACCATGTCCATTCGTTCCGCACTCGTCGTCGGCGGCGGCATCTCCGGCCCCGTCACCGCCACCGCGCTCCATAAATCCGGTATCGACGTCACCGTCTTCGAGGCCTATCCGGGTCCCGCCTACGGCATCGGCTCCAACCTGGCGCTCGCGCCCAACGGCGTGGCCGCGCTCGACATCGTCGGGGCCGGCAACGCGGTGCGCGCCCACGCGGTGCCCATCAGCCGATCCTCGATGTCGGTCAACGGCAAGCGATTCGAGCTGCCCGGCATGACCGATATCGAGCCGCTGCGGGTGATCGACCGCGCCGACCTGCACCGGGTACTGCACGACAGTGCCGTCGCCGCCGGGGTGCGCTTCGAGTACGACAAGCGGCTCATCGAGGTGGAGGAGCACGCGGGCGGGGTGACCGCCATCTTCGCCGACGGCAGCAGCGCGACCGCGGATGTCCTCATCGGCGCGGACGGGATCCGCTCCACCGTGCGCACCCTGGTCGATCCGAAAGCCCCCGGGCCGACGTATCTGCGCATGCTCAGCTTCGGCGCGTACACCGACTGCCCGATCGGCCTGGAGCCGGGCATGATGACCTTCGCCTTCGGCCGGCGCGCCTACTACCTGTACTGGGCCATGCCCGACGGGCGGGTCTCATGGGGCGCGAATCTGCCCAGCGAGCAGTACTACTCGCTGACCGAGGCCCGGGCCGTCCCCGCCGAGCAGTGGCTGCGCACGCTGCGCGAAACCTACGCCGGGGAGGATCCGGGCGAGCAGCTGGCCCGCAGCACCACCCCGGCGCAGCTGGCCGTGATCGGCGCGCTGCACATCATGCCGCCGGTGCCGCACTGGTACCGGGGCCGGCTGGTACTCACCGGCGACGCCATCCACGCGCCCAGCAACACCTCCGGGCAGGGTGCCTCGCTGGCCATCGAGAGCGGGATCGAGCTGGCCCGGTGCCTGCGCGATATCGACGATCCGGCACGGGCTTTCGCCACCTACGAGGCGCTGCGGCGGCCGCGGGTGGAGGGGGTCGCGGCCCGCGTCGCCCGGATGAACCAGACCAAGGCCGCCGGGCCCGTCGCCCGCAAGGCCATGCAGCTGATGATGCCGCTGCTGTTCAAGCGGATGGATCCGGAGAAGATGCTGGGCGGTGAGCAGCGCTTCCGGATCGACTGGGACGCCACCGTGCGGCCCGCCACCGTGTCCGCCTGACCCTCGAGCGGCTCGGCCGTCGAAAGCCGATGCCCCGCTGCGTATTCCGCGGCGGGGCATCGGACGCCACGGTCAGCTCACCGGCAGGACGTCCGGGCTGCGCCGCCTGCGGCGGGACCCGCGCCTCGACAGCGACAGCGTCCGCACTCCGGACGCGGTCGCCGAAACACCCTGCACGTATTGCAGATACGCGGGTAGGTAGGTCATGGTGCCCGGCAGCGCGAAGCCGACGATGAAGCTCAGGATCGAGCACACCGTGAACACATTGCTTCGGTCGCCAGCTCAGGTGGTCGGTGAACAGACCGCCCAGCGTCGGCCCGATGTGTGGCAACGACCCGGCACCTCGGCCACGCCAGCAGAGCGACCGATCAGTTCGTGTGCGGCACCGGTCAGTTCGCGCGCACCGCGTACCCGCCGAGCGCGGGTTCGAGGGTGTCGAAGGCAGCGGCCACCTGCTCGCCCAGCAGCGCGGCGATGGCGTCGTTCGACTCTCCCGCGACCGTCCGCCGCAGCACCTCCTCGAACAGGGTGCGATGCACGCCGCCCAGCAGCGCGGCCGCGAGCCGGGCAGTGAAATCATCTGCGGTGCAATCGGTTTCCCGCGCCAGCACCTCGGCCAGCCGCCGCTCCCGGTCCTCGTGGAACTCCCGCAGCCGCGCCACCAGCGCGGGGCTGCCGGTGATCAGGGCGGCGAAGTCCGACCCGGAGAATCCGGCGAGCACGGCATCCTGGTCGGCGACCGCGGCCAGATACACCCGCCGCAGCGCGGCCAGCGCCGACTCACCGGCCCGCCGCTCGCGGACCGTGACCGCCGGACCCGCGACGAAGGCGTCGTGAATATCCAGCACCAGGTCTTCCTTGCGCGGGAAGTAGTTGGTCACGGTCATCTTGGCCACCTCGGCCGCCTCGGCGATCTCGGCGATGGTGACATTGTCGTAGCCGCGGTCCAGGAACAGCCGGGTGGCGGTGTTCGAGATGTTCTGTCTGGTCTGCAGCTTCTTGCGCTCGCGTAGGCCCAGCGGCGCGGCGGTGGGCGGAGATGCCATGAAACCATTATCATCACCATTTTATGACTGTCACAAGTTTGCCCCGGCCCGCGAGGGCTACCGCCGGAACTTACTCTGAAGTAAGGTCGAACAAACGACTCGAATTGTGAGGTCAGCAGCCATGGCATGGAAGCCCAGCGAAATCCCGGACCAGACCGGACGCACCTTCGTGATCACCGGCGCCAACGGCGGGCTCGGCGAGCAGACCACCAAGGCGCTCGCGGGCAAGGGCGCCACCGTCATCATGGCCTGCCGCAATGCCGCCAAGGCCCGGGAGGTGGCCGACCGCATCGAGGGTGACGTGAAGGTGGCGAGCCTGGACCTGGCCAGCCTCGACTCGGTGCGGCAGTTCGCCGAGGGCACAGGCGATTTCGACGTGCTCATCAATAACGCGGGCCTGATGAACATCCCGTTCTCCCGCACCAAGGACGGCTTCGAAACCCAGTGGGGCGTCAACCATCTCGGCCACTTCGCCCTGACGGGGCTGCTGCTGGACCGGATCGGCGACCGGGTGGTCACCCTGGCCTCCATCGCCCACAAGCAGACGCCCAAGCTGTGGATCGACGACCTCAACTACGAGCACCGCCGCTACCAGCGCAATCTCGCCTACGCGCAGGCCAAGCTGTCGAACCTGATGTTCGCCCGCGAACTGCAGCGGCGGCTGACCGAGGCCGGTTCGGCCAAGCGCTCCTACGCGGTACACCCGGGCGTCTCGGCGACCGACCTGTTCGCCCACACCGAAACCGTCCTCGACAAGATCTCGAAGCCGTTCATCCGGATCGTGGGCCAGTCCCCGTACCACGCGGCCTACTCCTCGCTGTTCGCCGCGACCAAGACCGACGCCGACCCGACCGTCTACTGGGGTCCCACCCGCTGGTTCGGCAGCCAGGGCCCGGTCGAGCCCTCGCCGTCCAGCAAGATCTCGCAGGATCCGGAACTGCAGCGCCGGCTCTGGACCGAGTCCGAGCGTCTGACCGGGGTAACCTACAAGTTCTGAGCTTCGTGCCCGGGGCCCGTCGCATCATCCGGTGCGGCGGGCCCTGCTGTTACCCACCTCCTACTACGCAGTGC
The DNA here is from genome assembly GCF_042754245.1 of Nocardia sp. NPDC059228. Taxonomy (NCBI): domain Bacteria; kingdom Bacillati; phylum Actinomycetota; class Actinomycetes; order Mycobacteriales; family Nocardiaceae; genus Nocardia; species Nocardia sp. NPDC059228. The sequence continues at coordinate 217,343 of NZ_JBHZAL010000009.1, forward strand.
GTAGTACCCAGGTACCGTGGAGTGCGTGTCCGCTCCCCATCGCCGCCCGGCTCTGATCGTGTTCGTGGTCGTGGCGTTCGCGGCATGCCTGGGGTTGGGCTACTGGCAGTGGACCCGTTTCGAGTCCGGCGGCGGCACCTATCAGAATCTCGGCTACGCGCTGCAATGGCCGTTGTTCGCCGGATTCGTGGTGTGGGCCTACGTCCGATTCGTGCGCCTGGAGCAGGAAGCCGAGCAGGACGACGCTCGGGTGTCCGAACCGGCCGCCGCGTCCACGCCGGCCGGCGCCCCCGCCGACCGGCCGCGCCGGCCGAGACCCACGGCGCCGCGCGAAATCCCGGCGGGCCTGCTGCCGGAGCGCCCGAAAGCCGCCCGGGACGAGGATCCCGAGCTCGCCGAATACAACAGGTACCTGGCCGATCTGCATGCCCGCGACATGGACGACAAGGTCCGTGACGCCGGTCTGCACCACACCGAGAGGAGCGCCGGTTGAGCACCCGCGACAACTCCGCACCATCCCCCGTCGCCGGTGACACCACGCTGGCACCCCGCCCACTCGGCGCCGCCGCGCCCGCGAAGATCCGCGGCGCGCTGACCCGCTACCGCGCGCTGGCCTACATCACCGGTGTCTGGCTGCTGGTGCTGTGCGGTGAGATGGTCTACAAGTACCTCATCCTCGACGACAGCGGCACCGCCCCGCACTGGCTGTTCTACATCGGCCAGGTGCACGGCATCTTCTACATGATCTACCTGGTCTTCACCATCGACCTCGGCATCAAGGCCCGCTGGAAGCCCGCCACCACGGCCCTGACCTGCATCGCGGGCACGATCCCGTTCCTGTCCTTCGTCTTCGAGCACTACCGCACCCGCGAGGTCAAAGCGGCCTTCGGCCTCTGACTGCGCGACACACGAACACGCGACACACGAACAGCCGAAAGGGGTTCGGGGACCTGGTCCCCGAACCCCTTTCGCGTCTACGGGAATTCAGTTGGCGGCGAGGGCCGCCAGCGCCGGGAGGAGCTGACGCAGGGCGCGGCCGCGGTGCGAGGCGGCATCCTTCTCGGCCGGGGTGAGCTGGGCGGAGGAGACGTCGCCGCCGTCCGGGAAGAACAGCGGGTCGTAGCCGAAGCCGCCGTCGCCCACCGGCTTCCGGCCGATCACACCCGGCCATACTCCGCGCACGACCTCCTCGACGCCGTCGGCGACCAGGGCGCAGGCGGAGACGAAGCGCGCGCCGCGGCGCTCGTCGGGGACGTCGCCGAGCTGGGCCAGCAGCAGGGTGTTGTTGGCCCCGTCATTGCCGTGAGTACCGGACCAGCGTGCCGACAGCACGCCGGGCATGCCGTTGAGCGCATCCACCTCGAGACCGGAATCGTCTGCGACGCAAGGCAATCCGGTGGCAGCGAAACCGTCGCGGGCCTTGGCGAGGGCATTGCCCTCGAAGGTGGCGGCGGTCTCGGGGGCCTCGTCGTAGGGCGGCACGTCGTTCAGCCCGACGATCTCGATGCCCGCGATACCGGCCTCATCCAGGATGCGGCGCAGCTCGTTCAGCTTCTTGGCATTGCGGCTGGCGACCAGAACGCGGCGGGTCATCGCTTCTTGGACTCCCCGGGCTCCGGCAACACGCCGGGGTACGGCAGCGCGAGAGCGGCCTTCTGCACCACGAACAGCTGCTCACAGCCCGCCAGCGCGGAATCGAGCAGCTTGTCCAGGGTGGAGCGCGGGAAGGTGGCGCCCTCGCCGGTGCCCTGGATCTCCACCAGGGTGCCGGTGTCGGTGGCGACCACGTTCATGTCGACCTCGGCGCGCGAATCCTCCTCGTACGGCAGGTCGAGGCGCACCCGGCCGTCGACCACGCCGACGCTCACCGCGGCGATGGCGCAGGAGATCGGTTGCGGGTCGATCAGTTTCCCGGCCGCGCCCAGGTAGGTGATGGCGTCCGAGAGCGCGACATACGCGCCGGTGATAGCGGCGGTGCGGGTGCCGCCGTCGGCCTGCAGCACGTCACAGTCCACCGCGATGGTGTTCTCGCCGATGGTCGACAGGTCGATGCAGGCGCGCAGCGAACGGCCGATCAGCCGCGAGATCTCCTGGGTGCGGCCACCGACCTTGCCCTTCACCGACTCTCGTCCCGAGCGGGTGTGCGTCGCGGCGGGCAGCATGGCGTATTCGGCCGTCAGCCAGCCCAATCCGGACTCGCGCCGCCACGGCGGCACCCCGTCGGTGACGCTCGCGGTGCACATCACCCGCGTCTGCCCGAACTCCACCAGCACGGACCCCGCCGGGTGCGTGGTGAAACCGCGGGTGATCCGTACGTCGCGGAGTTCGTCATCCGCCCTGCCATCGGCTCGTTTCGACACGGCCCTCAGCGTAGTGGCCCACGATCCGCTGTCGCCCGCGCCCCGCTGAATAGCGTCGGCGCGTGCCGAAGATCAGATGTCGAAGACCTCGCCCGGGGAGACCGCGTGCACGGGACCGCTGAAAACCGCCTTGGCTTCGGCGATGACGTCCTCGCGGGAGGTCCACGGGGGAATGTGGGTGAGGAGAAGTTCGCCGACACCGGCCTGGGCGGCGATCAGGCCCGCCTCGTGGCCGGAGAGGTGGATGCCCGGCGGGCGGTTGGCCGGGTCGTGCGTCCAGGAAGCCTCGGAGAGCAGAACGTCTGCGCCGCTGGCCAACTCGAAGACCTCGTCGCACAGGGCGGTGTCGCCGGTGTAGACGAGGGTGCGGCCGGCGGCGGTGGAGATGCGCAGGCCGTAGGACTCCGGCGGGTGGTACATGCGGCGGGCCTCGACGGTGTGGCCGGGGCCGAAGGACGCCGGAACATCCGCCTGCCAGACCCGCATGTCGATCACATCGGACCAGTCGTCGGTCTCGCCGCCGATCTCCGCCGAGGCGTTGCCGATTCGCAGCGCGGTATCGGTGGGGCCGTAGACGACGGCCTTACCCGTGGGCGGATTGGGGTGGTAGCGGCGCCACACCAGCAGGCCCGGCAAATCCAGGCAGTGGTCGGCGTGCAGGTGGGTCAGGAAGATGTCGACCTCACCCGGATCCAGGTGGCGCTGCAGCGCGCCGAGTACCCCGGGGCCGAAATCGATGACGGTCGGTGTCATATCCGGGCCGGTCAGCAGGTAACCCGACGCCGGGGAATCCGGGCCGGACACGCTGCCCGAGCACCCGAGGACGGTGAGGCGCATTCCCCCATGCTGCCACGCTGCATTCTCACTCAAGGAGGGATCCCCCAAATCGCCGACCGCGTCCAGCGTCACCCCTGCGACGCGAGACGGCCGGCGTCAGCCCCACGACGATGACGACGTTCATTCCCAGAGAGTACCCATCCGGCAACCACTCCACCTATCGCCCCGAAAAGATGTCCTTGCCAAGAGATTTCCGGGTTGCCGGGCAGAACGCCCCACAGGATCGAACCGTAGAGCACCGCCACCGCCACTCCGACCGCGATCTGCAACACATTTCGCGCGAACCAGCCCCAGCAGATCAGATATGTGAGCCAGCCGAACACCAGCACCGAGGCGCCGACCGACACGCTGTGCGGCGGCGCCGTGAACCACTGGCCCACCCCGGCGATCACCCAGATGATGGCCGTCGCCGTCAGCCCCCGCCCGATCCCGGTCAGCAGGGTGAGCAGCCCGAGCACGATCACGGGCAGTGTGTTCCCGAACAGATGCCCCCAATTGGCATGCAGCACAGGCGCGAACAGAATGCCGGGCAGCCCGTCCTCGCTGCGCGGCTTCACCCCCGCCTGATCCAGCTCGTTGCCGGTGAGGCTGTTGACCCCCTCCACGAGATACAGCAACGCCGTGAATCCCAGGGTCAGCACAATGGCACGCTGCCACAGCAACTTCAGAGCACCATTCCCGCCCGACCCGCCCGCCGGCTTCGCCAGCTGCCCTCGCAACCGCGCGATCCGATCCGGATCGAACGACGCGCCCATCCCGCTCCCGCCGCTCATAGCAAGACCTCCTAGCCGCCCTGCCCCGAGCCTACCGCCGCACCGAGCCGGACCGCCTCGGGGAAATCCCCGAGGCGCCGGGCCGAGTCAGGCCCAGAGCTGGCCGTCGAGCTTCTCCTCGGCCTCTTCGAGGGTGCCGTCGTAGGCGCCGGTGGAGAGGTATTTCCAGCCGCCGTCGGCGACGATGAAGGCGATGTCGGCGCGCTTGCCCGCCCGCTGTGCCTTCGTGGCGACGCCGAGGGCGGCGTGCAGGATGGCGCCGGTGGAGATGCCCGCGAAAATGCCCTCTTCGAGGATCAATTCGCGGGTGCGGCGGACGGCGTCGTAGGGGCCGACCGAGAAGCGGGAGGTCAGGACGGACTCGTCGTAGAGCTCGGGGACGAAGCCCTCGTCGAGATTACGCAGGCCGTAGACCAGTTCGCCGTAGCGCGGCTCGGCGGCGACGATGTCGATGCCGGGGACCTTTTCACGCAGGAAGCGGCCGGTGCCCATGAGCGTGCCGGTGGTGCCCAGACCCGCCACGAAGTGCGTGATCTCGGGCAGGTCGGCGAGGATCTCGGGGCCGGTGGTCTCGTAGTGCGCCAGTGAGTTGGCCGGATTGCCGTACTGGTAGAGCATCACCCAGTCCGGATTCTCCGCGGCGATCTGCTTGGCCAGCGCCACAGCCTGATTGGAGCCGCCCTCGGCCGGGGAGTCGATGATCTCGGCGCCGAACATGGTGAGCAGCTGCCGCCGCTCCACCGAGGTGTTCTCCGGCATCACGCACACCAGGTGATAGCCCTTGAGCTTGGCCGCCATGGCCAGCGAGATACCGGTATTGCCGCTGGTGGGTTCGAGAATCGTGCAGCCGGGCGTGAGCCGCCCGTCGGCCTCGGCCTGCTCGATCATGCGCAGCGCCGGGCGGTCCTTGATGGATCCGGTCGGATTGCGGTCCTCGAGCTTGGCCCACAGCCGCACGTGCTCGTCACCGTCCCACCGCGGGGACAGGTTCTTCAACCCCACCAGCGGGGTGTTGCCCAGTGTCGCGATCAGCGACTCGTAGCGCGCCACGATTAGCGCGCGCCGCCGGCGACCGCCGGGAGGATGGTGACGGTGCCGTTCTCGGGCACCTCGGCCTCGAGCCCGCCGCTGAAGCGGACATCCTCGTCGTCGACGTAGATGTTGACGTAGCGGTTGAGCTTGCCGTCCTTGAGCAGCTTCGCCTCCAGACCCGGGTAGTTGGCCTCCAGGTCGGCGATGAGGGCGGCCAGGGTCGCGCCCTGGGCCTGAACCCGCTTCTCGCCCTTGGTGATCGGACGCATGATGGTCGGGATGGACACGGTGACCGGCATGAGGGGGACTCCTTGTGTTGTTCCGGCGGGCGGGGTGCGCTGAAAGTCGTTCAGGCGTCGGCGGATTCGCTGTAGGCAGCGACGATCTCGACAGGTTCCTCGGTGACCTCGCCCTCGAGGATCCGATAGCTGCGCAGGTCGTGCCGCTCCGGATCGCGGGTGGAGATCAGCACGTAGTGGGCATTGGGCTCGGACGCGAAGGCGATGTCGGTGCGGCTCGGGTACGCCTCGGTGGCGGTGTGCGAGTGGTAGATGACCACCGGCTCCTCGTCGGCGGCATCCATCTCCCGCCACAGCCGCAGCTGCTCACCCGAGTCGAACTCGTAGAAGGTGGGCGAGCGCGCGGCATTGATCATGGGGATGAACCGCTCGGGCCGATCGGAGCCCTCGGGACCGGCGATGACACCGCACGCCTCGTCGGGGTGGTCGGCGCGCGCGTGCGCGACCATCGCCTCCACGAGGTCGGCCCTGATCACCAGCACAGTCGCATCCTTCCGCTCGACGCCCCCGGCCGAACGGCCGAAACGCTGTCGTCAACAGGTGAGACTAGGCGGCTATTCCCGATGAACCCGGTCACACCCCGGTGCCCCGCACCCGTCACGGCAGCGATCCGAACAGGTCACGGTAGGCGGGGATGCCCGCCACCGAGGTCGCGGACAGGATCGCGTCCACGATCGCGCGCTCCACGCAGACCGCCGCGGCCGTGCACAGCTGGTCCAGGATCAGCAGATCAGCGGGGAAGGCCGGCGGCATCGGAAGCGCCGGCGGCTGCTCGGCGGTGCCGGTGGCCAGCGCGAACAGGGTATCGCCGTCCAGCGGCGAATGCGCGGGCCGGACAGCCCGGGCCAGCCCGTCGTGCGCGGTCGCGGCCAGCCGCTTGCAGGCCGCGGGATCCAGCGCCGCGTCGGTCGCGACCACGCCGATGGTGGTGTTGAGCACGGTTCCCTTCACCGCGAGGGCATTCGCGGCCGCCAGCTGTTCGGCGGTGGCCGGGCGCAATCCGAAATGCTCGGGGCCGTCGGTGCCCGCGCCCCACGGCAATCCGGTGCGCGGGTCGAAGACCGAGCCGACCGGATTGGCCACGATCACCGCGCCGACGGTGATGCCCGCCGCCGGGCCGTCGGTGAAACGCACACTGGCCGTGCCGATCCCGCCCTTGATCGACCCCGCCCGCGCGCCCACGCCCGCGCCGACCGACCCGCGCTCGAACGCCGGGTCCGCAGCCTCCGCCGCCAGGAAACCGAAATCGGCGTCGGGCCGAATGTTCCACGCCCCCACCGGAAGATCGAAGATGACGGCCGCGGGCACGATCGGCACCACGCGGGACGGATCGGCGGGATCCATCGGGATCCCTTCCCGGTGCTCCTCCAGCCAGCGCATGACGCCGTCGGCCGCGGCCAGCCCGTAGGCGCTGCCGCCGGTGAGCAGGATCGCATTCACCTGCCGCACAGTGTTTCCCGGGTCCAGCAGGTCGGTCTCGCGGGTGCCCGGACCGCCGCCCCGCACGTCCACCGCGGCCACGGCCCCGTCCGGCACCCGCACCACCGTGCAGCCGGTGGCCGCACCCGACCCGAGGGTGGCGTTCGCATCCAGCACGTGGTACTGGCCGACCAGGACGCCGTCGACGTCGGTGATCGAATTACGTGGTCCCGCACCACTGTTCACGGCAGTTCCTCCTCGGTGGCCACGTCCGCTGCCCTAGGGCGCGAGCGCCTGGATCAGTGAGTCCTGCATCCAGGTGAGCCAGTGGTAGACCTCGAGGCTCGGCCCGCGCGGATCGTCGTCCGGGAAATGGTCGGGCGTGTCGGCGGTGATGTCCAGGGCCGTGCCGAGGGCCAGCCGCACGTCGTTGAGCGCGGTGAGCCAGGCGTGCGCCTGTTCCTGGCTGATGATGATCTTGCCGCCCTGCGGCGGCAGTGTTTCCAGGATGACCAGCCCGGCGGCCACCTTGGACTCGATGATCTCCGGTTCGTGCAGGCTGCGCAGGGCGCTGTTGAGGCCGGCGCGCTCGGCGTCGGGGGAACCGGGCTCGGGACGATGGAAGTCCGGCAGCAGCCGGGCCAGCCGCGGATCATCGGGCGGTTCGGTGTTGCCCGTCTGTAGCCCGGTCAGCTCCGCCAGGTCGTCCTCGGGCGCCGAACGGGCCCGATCGGTGAGCAGTCCGGTGACGGCCCCGACCAGCGAACGCAATACCTCCGCCTCGTGGGCGTCCATTTCCGAACGCAGTTTCGGCCCGCCCAGGGAGGTCTTTCTGCTCCACTTCCGCACGGGGTTACCGTAGTCGTCCTGTTCACTCGTCACGTTGCATGGTGGCCCACAGCCCGGCCGCGTGCAGCCGTTGGACGTCGTGCTCCATCTTGTCGCGCGAGCCGGCGGACACCACGGCCTTGCCCTCGTTGTGGACCTTCAGCATCAGCTCGGTTGCCTTGCCTTTGCTGTAGCCGAAGAGCTTCTGGAAGATGTAGGCCACGTAGTGCATGAGGTTGACCGGATCGTCCCATACGACGGTCACCCACGGCCGGTCCTCGGCCTCCAGAATCTCAGAGTATTCAATGGCCTCCGGTGTCGCCTGTGCCGCCGACATAGTCACGTTGACGCCCGCCGGACCGGCGGCGACCCGGACAACGTCCTGATTACACAGACCCATAACAACCAGGGTACGACCTGAGAACACAGAAACAACAGCCCGCGCGACACGCCGTCCCGACGTGGACGTGAGATCGATGCCCGGGCGTGGCGCACGGTCGGTGGGACGGCCGTCGATGTGCTTAGAGTGTTCCCGTGATGATCGCGGACGGACTGACCAGTACGGCCTTACTGACCGACCAGTACGAGCTCACCATGCTGTCGGCAGCATTGGCCGACGGTTCGGCCCAGCGGCAGTGCACCTTCGAAGTATTCGCTCGCAGGTTGCCGAACGGCCGGCGCTACGGCGTGGTCGCGGGGACCGGGCGGTTGCTGACGGCCCTGAGCGAATTCCGTTTCGGCGAACCCGAACTCGCGATCGCCGGCCGTTTCCTGGACAACCGCACCCTGGAGTGGCTGCGCGACTACCGCTTCCGCGGCGATATCGACGGCTACCGCGAGGGCGAGCTCTACTTCCCCGGCTCCCCGATCGTCACCGTGCGCGGCACCTTCGCCGAATGCGTGCTGCTGGAAACCCTCATCCTGTCCATTTACAACCACGACAGCGCCATCGCCGCCGCGGCCGCCCGCATGGTGAGCGCCGCCGGCGGCCGCCGCATGATCGAAATGGGTTCGCGCCGAACACACGAACTCGCCGCCCCCGCCAGCGCCCGCGCCGCCTACCTGGCCGGTTTCGACGCCACCTCCAATCTGGAGGCGGCCCGCAGCTTCGGTGTCCCCAGCGGCGGCACCAGCGCACACGCCTTCACCCTGCTGCACAGCGGCGCGGACGGCGCGCACGAGGCGGCCGCCTTCCGCAGCCAGGTCGAGGCGCTGGGCGTGGGCACCACGCTGCTCGTCGACACCTTCGACATCACCCGCGGCGTGGCCACCGCCATCGAGGTGGCCGGGCCCGAATTGGGCGGTGTACGCATCGATTCCGGTGATCTGGGTGTGCTGGCCCGGCAGGTGCGCGAGCAGCTCGACGCGCTGGGCGCGGTGCGCACCCGCATCGTGGTGTCGGGTGACCTGGACGAATACGCCATCGCCGCGCTGCGCGCCGAACCGGTGGACGTCTACGGCGTCGGCACCTCACTGGTCACCGGCTCCGGCGCGCCGACCGCGGGCATGGTCTACAAGCTGGTCGAGGTGGAGGGCATCCCGGTGGCGAAACGCAGCTCCCACAAGGAGTCTCGCGGCGGCACCAAGCGCGCGGTCCGGCTGGCGCGGCGCACCGGCACCATCGTCGAGGAAATCGTCTACCCCGCCGCCGCGGCCCGCCCGGACCCGGACGGCTTCGATATCCACGACGTCCAGGTCCCGCTGGTCCGCGACGGCGAGGTGCTGACGGGACAGCCCACCCTGGCGCAGAGCCGGGAACTGGTGGCCAAGAGCCTGATCAGCCTTCCCTGGGAGGGCCTGAAGCTGTCGGCGGGCGAACCCGCGATTCCGACGACGTTTCTGAGCTGACCCGCCACCACAGCCCCGCCGCGATCACCGCGGCGGGCGCGGCGAACAGGGCCGTGCGCACCAGCGCGCCCAGCAAATCGCCGGCCTCGAACGAGATCTCGTGCCACGCCAGATTCGCCACCACACTGGCGATCTCGAACGCCACGAAGAACCGCAGGGCCATCAGTGCGGCATTTTTCATCATTTCCCCCGTTACCTCTTTCGCCTCGGCCGCGATGGAGCGACCGATGCTGCCGTGGACCGGCCGGGCGCCGGGCGGCACAATGCAATACGAGCGGCGCGCCGTCGTGGTTCAGCCGCCGATTCCCGGGAGGTCCGCTCATGAGCCGAGCCCTGATCGTCGTCGACGTCCAGAACGATTTCTGTGAAGGCGGATCACTGGCCGTCGCGGGCGGCGCGGCCGTGGCCGAGCGCATCACCGAATACCTGGGCGTCTCCGACTACACCGCCATCGTCGCCACCCGTGACTTCCACATCGACCCGGGCGCGCACTTCTCCGAGCAGCCCGACTACGTCGACACCTGGCCCCCGCACTGCCGCGTCGGCACTGCCGGCGCCGACTTCCACCCCAGCCTGAACACCGGGCCCATCCGGGAGATCTTCTCCAAAGGCGCGTACACCGCGGCCTATTCGGGCTTCGAGGGCACCGCCACCGACGGCTCGACCACCCTCGCCGACTGGCTGCGCGCCCACGCCATCGACGCCGTCGACGTCTGCGGCATCGCCACCGACCACTGCGTCCGCGCCACCGCCCTGGACGCGCGCGCCGCAGGCTTCGACACCCGCGTCCTGCTCGGCCTCACCGCCGCCGTCTCCCCCACGACCCTGGCCACCGCCCTGGACGAACTCCGTGCCTCCGGCGTCGAACTGGCCGGAACACTGGAGAACTGACTCACTACCCGGGTGGGTGCGAAGTCCTGCCTCTGACCGGCGGAAATCGGTCCTGCTGGGCGGCCAGTAGAGGTTTGCGCGAGGGTTGTCGGGGCGGCGCAGTAATCTGGCCGCCGTGCCTGAACTGCCTCCCGTCCCGAAGCTGTTGGCCACCGCTGTGCAGGCGTTGGGGGGTAAGGAGCGCAAGGGGCAGCAGACGATGTCGGCGGCTGTCGCGCACGCCATCGACACCGGCGAGCACCTGGCGGTGCAGGCGGGGACGGGTACCGGGAAGTCGCTGGCGTATCTGGTGCCGAGTCTGCGGCACGCGGTGCGGACCGGGCGGACCGTGGTGGTGTCGACCGCGACCATCGCGTTGCAGCGGCAGCTGGTGGACCGGGATCTGCCGCGGCTGGCCGATGCGCTCGCGACGCCGCTGGGGCGGGTGCCGCAGTTCGCGATTCTCAAGGGGCGCAACAACTATCTGTGCCTGAACAAGATCAACAGCGCGATTCCGGAAGAGCCGGAGGCCGAACTCTTCGACGCCTTCGCCATTTCCAAGCTGGGCCGCGAGGTACAGCGGCTGAACGAGTGGGTGTCCGACACCGAGACCGGCGACCGCGACGAACTCGCCCCCGGCGTCAGCGATCGGGCCTGGCGGCAGGTGAGCGTGAGTTCCCGGGAATGCCTGGGCAAGTCGCGCTGCCCGTTCGGGCAGGACTGCTTCGCCGAGAAGGCCCGTGCCGAATCCGGGCAGGCCGACGTGGTGGTCACCAACCACGCACTGCTGGCCATCGACGCCATCAGCGGCATCCAGGTGCTGCCCGAACACGATGTGGTGGTGGTCGACGAGGCGCACGAGCTGGTGGACCGGGTGACCGGCGTGGCCACCGCCGAACTGTCCACCTCGGCCATCAGCGCCGCGGCCAAGCGGTGCTCGAAACTCATCGACGAGCAGGAGGTGGACCGGCTCGAGGGTGCGGCCGAGGCCTGGCACGAGCTGCTCGACGACCTGCAGCCCGGACGCTGGGACCGGATGCCGGACGGCGCGGCCCCCGTGCTCGCGCTCATCCGCGACGCGGCCTGGAACGCGCGCACCGCCCTGGCGCCGCAGGGCGGAAGTTCCGCCACCGGCGACCCGGAATCCGCGGCGGCCCGCAATCAGGCGCTGGCGGCCGTCGAGGAGGTGCACGACGCGGCGGTGCGGGTGCTGACCACCTTCGAGGAGTCCGATCCCGCCGCGCACCGCGATGTCATCTGGCTGGCGTCGGAGGATGTGCGCGGAGTCGCGCGCCGCACACTGCACATGGCCCCGCTGTCGGTGGGCGGGCTGCTGCGCAGCCGCCTGTTCGGTACGGCCACCGTGGTTCTCACCTCGGCTACGCTGCAGATCGGCGGCTCGTTCGACAATCTGGCGGTGACCTGGGGCCTGCCGCCGCAGTCCGCGGCGACCGTGGACCCGGCGCTGGCCACCGGCACCGAGGCCCCGTCGGACGAGAAGGCACTGCGCTGGAATTCGGTCGACGTGGGTTCGCCCTTCGACCACGCCAAGTCCGGAATCCTTTATGTGGCAAAGCATTTGCCCGCGCCGGGACGGGACGGGCTGCCGCAGTCGTATCTGGACGAGATCGAACGTCTCATCCGCGCGGCGGGCGGGCGCACCCTCGGGCTGTTCTCGTCCATGCGAGCGGCGAAGGCGGCCACCGAAATTCTGCGGGAGCGTCTCGACACCCCCATCCTGTGCCAGGGTGACGACGCCACCGGCGCCCTTGTCCGGAAATTCGCCGAGGACCCGGAAATCTCCCTCTTCGGGACACTTTCACTGTGGCAGGGCGTGGACGTTCCCGGCCCGTCGCTGAGTCTGGTGATCCTGGACCGGATTCCGTTCCCGCGCCCGGACGACCCGCTGCTGGTGGCGCGTCAGCGCGCGGTGGAATCGCGAGGTGGCAATGGATTCCTGTCGGTCGCGGCCAATCATGCGGCACTGCTGCTGGCGCAGGGAACGGGCCGTTTGCTGCGCAGTGTGGACGATCGCGGCGTTATCGCAATTCTGGATTCGAGACTGGCGACGGCGCGCTATGGCGGTTATCTCCGAGCATCATTACCACCATATTGGGAAACATCCGATCCCCAAGTTGTGACAAAAGCTCTCGAAAGACTGACAAATAGTGTCGCGCAAATGAAATGAGCTTGTGAGAACAGTCACAGGGGTGGTTCCTACTTCCGATCAGAAGTAAATTAGCCTTCGATACTCCGGTGAACCCCCAATTCCCACATCGGATGTGTCCGTCGTCCCCGCGCCAAGCCCTGCACGCGGCGCGGGGACACCGAAACTTCTTCCCGGCCTACTTCACCGCGAGGGTGATGAGCGCGGCCACCACGCCCAGCGCGACCGCTCCGGCACCCCAGACCAGACCCTGGCGCTGCCACGGGCGGCCGGAGTCCAGCGACAGCCGGCCCGGCCCCGCGAAGGCGAAGGCGGCGGCCGCCACGGCGTACACCGCCGGCAGCTCCCACATCGAGAATCCGCCACTCCAGGTGGCGTGCACGGCATTGATCATGGTGCCCAGCGCGATGGCGCCGGCCAGCGGCGTCAGCAGGCCCAGCATCAGCAGCAGCCCACCGGTCAGCTCGCTCAGGCCGGCCAGGGTGGCGAAGAACTTGCCCGGGTCGTAGCCCATGCCCTGGAAACCCTGCGCGGTCGCGTCCAGGCCGTAGCCGTTGAACCAGCCGAACAGCTTCTGGGTGGCGTGCACGACCAGTCCGCCGCCGAAGCCCAGCCGGGCGACCAGCAGGCCGATATCGGTGCCGCCGAGGCCGTTCGAGGCGGCGGCTCGGGCGGTGACGTTCACGGTTGCGGTCATGTCGGGGTCCTCGTCTCTCGGGTCTGTACGGCTCGGCGGCGATCTTATCCGGACCGTGGTCCGGTTTGGAGCCTACAGCAGGTCCCCAACGAGACCGGGCGCGAGGCTATTCCGCCTCGCGCCCGGAAGGGATTTCAGGGCCGGCCCCTGAGAGTCGGCTCTACTTGGCCAGATACCAGAAGTAATAGAGGAACACGGCCATCAGCACCCACATGACCGGATGCACCTCGCGCACACGCTTCTTGGCCACCATGACGATCGGGTAGAACAGCAGGCCCATCGCGATGCCGTTCGCGATCGAGTAGGTCAGCGGCATCATGATCACGGTGATGAACGCCGGGACCGCGTATTCCAGCCTGTTCCACTCGATTTCGCCCAGCGCCCGGGACATGAGCACGCCGACCACGATGAGCGCGGGCGCGGTCACGGCCGACACGTCGGCGAAGGTGGCGAAGATCGGGAAGAAGAACAGGGCGATCAGGAACCAGCCGGCCGTGGTGACCGCGGTGAGGCCGGTGCGGCCGCCCGCCGAAACACCCGCGGTGGATTCGACGTACGCGGTGGTCGAGGAGGTGCCGATGATCGCGCCCGCGGCGGTGCCGACCGAGTCGGCGGCCAGCGCCTGGCCCGCGCGGTCCAGCTTGCCGTCCCTGGTGAGCAGCCCGGCCTGGTTGGCGACGCCGATCAAGGTGCCGGAGGCGTCGAAGAAGTCGACGAACAGCATGGTCAGCACGACGACCACCATTTTCCCGGTGAAGGCGTCGGGCAGGTGGATGATGGCCTGGCCGAAGGTCTGATCCAGCCCGTGCGGCATGGCGGCGACCGAATTCGGCAGCTGCACCAGGCCGGTGACGATGCCGAGCACGGTGGTGCAGAGGATGCCGTAGAGCACCGCGCCGTGCCAGCCGAGCGTCAGGAAGACGACGGTCACGACCAGGCCGAAGAGCGCCAGCAAGGTGGTGCCGTGGTGGAAGTTGCCCAGGTGCACGAGCGTGGCCGGGTCCGAGGTGACGATGCCCGCGCTCTTGAGACCCAGGAATGCCACGAACAGGCCGATGCCCGCGCCGACCGCGAGCTTCATCTGCATGGGGATGGCTTCGATGATCTTCTCGCGCACCTTGGTGACGGCGAGGACGAAGAACACGACACCGGAGATGAGAGTGCCCGAAAGTGCTTGCTGCCACGGGATTCCCATGTGCATGACGACCGTGTAGGCGAAGAAGGCGTTGAGGCCCATGCCCGGCGCGAGCGCGACCGGATACTTGGCCCACAGGCCCATGACCAGGGTGCCGAAGATGGCGGCGACGGCGGTCGCGGTGAAGACGGCCTGGAACGGCATGCCCTTGTCGCCGAGGTCTCCGTGGTCGCCCAGGATCCGCGGGTTGACGGCGAGCACATACGACATGGCCAGGAACGTGATGGTTCCCGCCATGACCTCGCGCTTGAAGGTGGAACCGTGTTCGCTGATGCCGAAGTACGCGTCGACGCGCCCCTTGGTACGCGTGAGGACGTCGGTGGTCATGTGGGGTGTCTCCAGTCGGCGGGAGGGTAGAAGGCTGCCGTGGGCACCGTACTGGTCCGGATGGCACGATCCGTCACTGACCCTGCGAATTGTGGGCAATCCCACCTGCCTGAGCGTTGTTTTTCGGGTGCCGCCAGCGCAATTCGTCGGCTATTTAAATAACTACCGGCCGGTAATTTAAGAGTCTTGACCCCTATTGCCTGGAACGTTACAAATACGTATTCCGCCGGAGGTGTTCAGGGGAACCGGCCAGGCAGAAGTAGTACGCCAGTGGTAACCGATGTCATCGACGCGGTCGCGGACTTCGCGATCGACCGCCAAGCGATCTGGGATGTCCTGGTCGACCCGCAGACCTACCCCCGGCTATTTCCTGGAATCGGCGCGTGCGAACAACTCGACACCGTCGATACGCATCCCACGCTGAATATGCGTGTCGGGGGCAATGGCATCGAAATCCGGGTGCTGCGAGTGCAACTGCACCTCACCCGCACCGGCGAGAGCTTCGAGCTGCACTGCCCCGAACAGGGCAGCTTCGCGACCGTGCGGCTGCGCGGCGATACGCAGCACACCCGGATCTACGTCACCTACTTCAAGGCCGGGCTGGTGCATCCGCTACCCGCGCAGCTGCCGAACTCGGCGGTGGTGGCCTGGACGCTGGCCGGGCTCCGGCGGGTCGGCGACCTGGTCCAGGGCACGCCGTCCTCGCTCATCGTCAATGGCGAGGATTCGCGGATGCGGCTGCAGGCCGGGGTGGTCAAGCGGATGGTGGCCTCCGGTGTGGTGCGCACCTACCGGCCGGATGTGGGTCTGCGGCAGATCGGCGGACTGGCCAAGTGGGGCTTCAGCCTGGCCGGCGGCTACGCGGCGGGAGCCGCGCACTCGCCCCAGCGGCCGGCCGTCATCGACGACCGGTATTCCAGCACCTTCGACCAATTGCACGCGCGCAGTAGCGCTCTGGCGGGAGCCTTCGCCGCGCTGGGGTTCGGGCCCGGCACCGCGATCGGGCTGCTGTGCCGCAATCACACCGGCATGGTCGAGTGCATGGTGGCGGCGGGCAAGTCGGGCGCGGACGCGGTGCTGCTCAATACCGGGCTGCCCGCACGGCAGGTCGAGGAGATCGTGGAGCGGCATCGGCTGTCGGCGCTGTTCGCGGACGGTGAATTCGAGCATCTGGTGCGGTATCTGCCCACCGAGCTGCCGCGCTTCACCACCGACGACGCGACAGCGGATCCCGGGCGCACCACCATCGAGGAACTCATCGCCATGCGCCAGGAACCGCCGCGCAAGCCGCCGCGGCCGGGCCGGCTGGTGGTACTCACCTCGGGGACCAGCGGCACGCCGAAGGGCGCGCGGCGGCCGCACCCCAAGGGTTTCGGGACGGTGGCGGCGCTGCTGTCGCGAATTCCGTTCGGCACCAACGAGACCATGTTCATTCCGGCCCCGCTGTTCCACACCTGGGGGCTGGGAGCCCTGCAGATCTCCACGGCCGTCCGGGCGACGGTGCTGCTGGGCGACCGCTTCGACGCCGAGGACTGCCTGCGCCGCATCGCCGAGCACAAGGTGACGGCGTTGATCGTGGTGCCGATCATGGTGAACCGGATCCTGGATCTGCCCCAGCATGTTCGCGCCCGCTACGACCTGTCCAGCCTTCGCATCGTGGCCAGTTGCGGGGCGCCGCTGGCCGGTGCGACGGTGCTGGCGTTCCTCGACGCCTTCGGCGAGATCCTGTACAACGTGTACGGCTCCACCGAGGTGTCGTGGGCCTCCATCGCCGATCCTGCGGATCTGCGCGTATCCCCCACCACTGCGGGCCGGCCGCCGCTGGGCACGAAACTCGCGGTGCTGGGCCCGGATCGGCGTCCGGTGCCGGTGGGGGCGGCCGGGCGCATCTTCGTCGGCAATCACATGCTGTTCGACGGCTACACCGACGCCACCCCGCCCGACGAGGCCGACGGCATGCTCGATACCGGCGACATCGGCTATCTGGACGCCTCCGGCAAGCTGTTCGTGGCCGGCCGCGACGACGAGATGATCATCTCCGGCGGCGAGAACGTCTTCCCGCGCGCCGTCGAGGAGGCCCTCTCCCATCTGCCGCAGGTGAGCGAGGTCGCCGTGGTGGGCGTCCCGGATCACGAATTCGGCCAGCGCCTGGCCGCTTTCGTGGTCAAACGCCCCGGCTCCGGCCTCGACTCCGACATGGTCCGCAACTACATCCGCCACCGCGTCAGCCGCTTCTCCGTCCCCCGCGACGTCACGTTCCTGGATGCGTTGCCCCGCAACCCCACCGGGAAGATTCTCAAACGGACGCTGATCGCGCCCACCTGATCGTCAGGGGCTGGGCGTGGCGATCAGGCCGAGTTCGGCGTCCGTGGCGAGGAGCGGGTGGTGCGGCAGGATGCGGATCGTGTATCCGACCGCGCCGGACAGCGGGACCGGCGTCTGGATGGTGAAAATGTCTGCGCCGGAATCGGTTCCGGCGTGGCGCATGGGGAAGGTGTGGACGTCGGTCAGGTCGTCGGTGGGTGAGACCCGGCCGAGCACGGCCTGCACGCTGACGTCGGCGGGGGTGAGGCCGCCGAGATCGATGCGGGCCCGCAGGTCCAGGTCCGCGCCGATGACCGGGATGTCGGGCAGGCCGGAGCTGTCCACCTGCAGGACTTTGACCGTGGGCCAGGCGGATTCGACGCGGCGGCGGTACACCGACAGGTCCTGCGCGCCCTTGAAGTCGTTGGCGGACACCGCTTCATAGGCCGCGGCGGCGGGCGTGTAGTAGTCGACGGCGTAGTCACGGACCATGCGGGAGGCCAGCACCTTCGGGCCCAGCGTCCGCAGGGTGTGGCGGACCATTTCCATCCAGCGGGCCGGCAGGTCGTCGTGATCGCGGTCATAGAAGCGCGGCAGCACAGCGCGTTCCAGCAGGTCGTAGAGGGCCGAGGCCTCCAGGTCGTCGCGGCGATGCTCGTCGCGGACGCCGTCGGCGGTGGGGATGGACCAGCCGTTCTCGCCGTCGTGCATCTCGTCCCACCAGCCGTCGCGGACGGACAGGTTGAGGCCGCCGTTGAGGGCCGACTTCATACCGGAGGTGCCGCAGGCCTCGAGCGGGCGCAGCGGGTTGTTGAGCCAGACGTCGCAGCCCCAGTACAGGTAGCGGGCCATGGACATGTCGTAGTCGGGCAGGAAGACGATGCGGTGGCGCACGGCCGGATCGTCGGCGAAACGGACCACCTGCTGGATGAGCGCCTTGCCGCCCTCGTCGGCCGGATGGGATTTGCCGGCGACCACCAGCTGCACCGGATGCTCCGGGTCGAGCAGCATGGCGCGCAGGCGTTCCGGGTCACGCAGCATGAGGGTGAGGCGCTTGTAGGTGGGGACGCGCCGGGCGAAGCCGACGGTCAGTACGCCCGGGTCGAAAACCTCGTCGATCCAGCCGAGTTCGGCGCTGGCCGCGCCGCGTTCGAGCCACGAGTTGCGCAGCCGGCGGCGCACCTCGTCGACGAGGATGCCACGCAGGGCATTCCGGGTGGACCACAGTTCACGCAGGTCCACATCGCGCAGCCGCTCCCAGCCGCGGGCCTCCTCGACCAGTTCGGCGCCGATGAGTTCGCGGGCCTTGTCGATCCATTCGCGCGCGGCCCAGGTGGGGGCGTGCACGCCATTGGTGACCGAGCCGATCGGGACTTCGCTCGCGTCGAAGCCCGGCCACAGCGGCGCGAACATGGCGCGGCTGACCTCGCCGTGCAGCTTCGACACGCCGTTGGCGCGCTGGGCCAGGCGCAGGCCGAGGTGGGCCATGTTGAACACCGACGGATCGGCCTCGCGTCCCATGGCCAGGATGCGGTCCACGGAAACGCCCGGCAGCACCGGTGATTCCCGTTCGCCGTGTGCGCCGCCGAAGTACCGGCGCACCAGGGAGCCGGCGAAGCGGTCGATGCCCGCGGGGACCGGAGTGTGGGTGGTGAAGACGGTACCGGCGCGAACCGCGGCCAGCGCGGAGTCGAAATCCATTCCGGCGGCCATGAATTCGCGGATGCGCTCGATGCCGAGGAATCCGGCGTGGCCCTCGTTCATGTGGAAGACGTCGGGATCGGGCAGGCCGTTGGCGCGGGTGTACGCGCGCACCGCCCGGACGCCGCCGATGCCGGCCAGGATCTCCTGCTTGATGCGGTGGTCCTGATCGCCGCCGTAGAGCCGGTCGGTGACGGCCCGCAGTTCCGGGTCGTTGTCGGCGATATCGGAGTCCAAGAGCAGCAGGGGAATCCGGCCCACCTGGGCGATCCACACCCGGGCCCGCAGCACCCGCCCCTCGGGCATGGCCACGTGCACGAGCACCGGCGCGCCACCGTCGGTGAGCAGCCGGAGCGGCAGCCCCATCGGGTCCAGGGCCGGATAGTGCTCGGCCTGCCAGCCGTCGGCGGTCAGGGATTGCCGGAAATAGCCCGAGCGGTACAGCAATCCGACGCCGATGAGCGGCAGGCCCAGGTCCGAGGCGGCCTTGAGATGGTCGCCCGCCAGAATCCCGAGCCCGCCCGAATAGTTGGGCAGCACCTCGGTGACGCCGAACTCCATGGAGAAGTACGCGATCCCTCGCGGCCCGCGCTGCTGCTTCTGAAACCAGCGAGGGCGGTCCAGATAGTCCTGGAGATCGGCCGCCGCGGCATCGACTCGCCGTACGTAGCCGTCGTCCCCGGCCAGCTCGTCGAGCCGGGCCGCGGGCACCTCCCCCAACATCCGAACGGGATCGTGCCCGACCTCCGCCCACAGGCGGGGATCCAGCTCCGCGAAAACATCCTGGGTAGGCCCATGCCACGACCAGCGCAAATTGGTCGCCAGCTCGGTCAATGCGGACAACCGCTCCGGCAGATGGGCACGAACGGTGAATCGACGCAATGCCTTCACAGTGCTTATTCTGCCCTCCGCTTCGCTCCGGGCGGGTTCGCGGCCCCCAGGTCTCGATTCTTCCCTCCTCCGCTCCTCCAAGGCGCAGGTCTATGGAGCCGTTCGCTCCCCCACTCCGTCGGTCCGGAGAATCGAGACGGCCGCGAACCCCTGCGCGCATCTGACGCTGGTCAGAACATCCCCCGCGCGGAGCATCCCGTCGGCAACCGATAACGTGTTTCACATGAGCGAGCAGCAGATCGAGGCGGTCGAGGGACAGCCCACCCAGGAGCATCACGAGGGCGGGTTCCGGCCGATCCGAGAACTGGGCCGCGACAACACCAAGGGTGGAGCGCACTACGGGGAGTTCATCGACGAGGTGCGCGGGCTGATGGACCGGGTGCGGCTGGCCGATCCGGCCGACGCGCTGGCGCTGGACGTGATCGCCACCCTGAAGGAGCTCAACGACAAGCTCGACGCGGCGGTCGTCGACGAATGGGACGCGCCGGCGTGGCATCGCAACGACCTGCCCGCGCGCGGCAACATCACGCTGCCGCCGTTCGAGGTCGACGCGGCGGACCAGGACGGGGTGCGGGCCCGCATCACCTTCCGCACCTTCCACCTGGGCGGCAACAGTGCGGCCCACGGCGGCCACATCGCCCTCGGCTTCGACGACCTGCTCGGCATGACGGCGGCGCTGTACACCAGGCAGGCCACCCGCACCGCCTTCCTGCACGTCGACTACCGGTCCATCACGCCGCTGAACACCGAGCTGGTGCTGCGCGGCTGGGTGGAGCGGCAGGAGGGCCGCAAGGTATTCGTGCGCGCCACCCTGCACGACGGCGACCGGCTGTGTGCCGAGGCCCACGGCCTGTTCGTGCTCCTCAAGCCGGGCCAGCAGTAGCCACTCCGGTAAGTTCGAGGGCGTGACCGGCCGCATCGCCATCGATGACACCGCCCCCGTGATTCCCGGCGGCCGGCCGACCAAGGCCGTGGTCGGCGAGGTCGTCCCGGTGCGAGCGGTGGTCTGGCGCGAAGGCCACGAGGCGGTCGCCGCCACGCTGGCGGTGCAGGCCCCGGGTTCTACACGCACGCACCGCATTCGCATGAGCCCGGAGTACGAGCCGGACGTGTTCAACGCGGTGTTCACCCCGACCATGACGGGGCGCTGGACCTTTCGGATCGAGGGCTGGAGCGATCCCCTCGCCACCTGGCGGTCCGGGGTCGAGGCCAAGCTCGCCGTCGGGCAGAGCGCCGTCGATCTGGCCAATGATCTGGAGACCGGAGCCCGGCTGCTGGAGCGGGCCGCGCTCGCGGTCCCGAAGCGGCAGTGGGAGATCCTGCGTGCCGCGGCCGCCGCGCTGCGCAGCGACGCGCAGCTGCCCGCCCGGGTCGCCGCCGCCTTCGGCGCCGAGGTCGGCGAGATCCTGCGGGCAACACCGTTGCGGGAGTTCGTGACTCACGGACCACTGCACACCGTGCAGGTGGAGCGGCAGCGGGCGCTGGTTGGAGCGTGGTACGAGTTCTTCCCGCGGTCGACCGGCGGCTGGGACGCCGAGGGCCGGCCCGTGCACGGCACCTTCGCCACCGCCGCCAAGGATCTGCCCCGTATTGCCGCCATGGGCTTCGACGTGGTGTACCTGCCGCCGATCCACCCCATCGGCACGGTGAATCGCAAGGGGCCCAACAACTCCCTGACCGCGGGACCCGCGGATGTCGGCTCGCCGTGGGCCATCGGCTCGGCGGAGGGCGGGCACGACGCCATCCACCCGCTGCTGGGCACCGAGGCGGACTTCCTCGACTTCGTCGCGGCCGCACAGGAATTGGGGATGGAGGTGGCGCTGGACCTGGCGCTGCAGTGCGCGCCCGACCATCCGTGGGTGGCGGCGCATCCGGAGTGGTTCACCACGCTGCCGGACGGCACCATCGCGTACGCGGAGAATCCGCCGAAGAAGTATCAGGACATCTATCCGCTCAATTTCGACGACGAGCCCGACGGGCTCTACGCCGAGGTGCTGCGGGTGGTGCGGCATTGGATCGGCCTGGGCGTCACCGTGTTCCGGGTCGACAATCCGCACACCAAACCGGCGGATTTCTGGGAATGGCTGATCGCTGAAGTGCACCGGAAGAACCCGGAGATCATCTTCCTGTCGGAGGCATTCACCCGTCCCGCGCGTATGTACGGTCTGGCGCGGCGCGGATTCAGCCAGTCCTACACGTATTTCACCTGGCGCACCCACAAACACGACCTCGAGGAATTCGGCCGGGAATTGGCCGCCAAGGCCGATGAGGCCCGGGCCAATCTGTTCGTGAACACCCCCGACATCCTGCACGAGAGCCTGCAGTACGGCGGGCCCGGCATGTTCGCGATCCGCGCGGTGCTGGCCGCGACGCTCGGGGCTACCTGGGGCGTGTACTCGGGCTTCGAGCTGTACGAACACCAGTCGGTGCAGCAGGGCAGCGAGGAGTACCTGGACTCCGAGAAATACCAGCTGCGGCCACGCCGTTTCGCCGAGGCGGCCGCGCGCGGGGAATCCCTGGAGCCGTGGCTGACCCGGCTCAACGAGATCCGGCGCGCGCATCCCGCGCTGCAGCAGGTGCGCTGCATCCACTTCCATTACGTGGACAACGATGCGCTGCTGGCGTTCTCGAAGCTCGACCCCACCACCGGCGACGCGGTGCTCGTGGTGGTGAACCTGAACCCGTTCGGCGCCGAGCAGGGCATGGTCTCGCTCGACCTGCCCGCCATCGGCCGCGAATGGCACGACCGGCCGACGGTGTACGACGAGGTCACCGGCGAGGAATACCACTGGGGCCAGAGCAATTACGTGCGCCTGGACCCGGCCCGGGTGGCGGCCCACATTCTCGTACTGCCGCCGGTGCCGGCCGCCGCGCGCCCCGAACTGGCCTTCCGCCGGTCGTTCCGATGATAGGCGCGGCCGGCGGCACGGCGGCGACCGAGCGAAGAACCCCGCGCCCGGCCCCGCACGGGGGCGGGATGTGAATCGGCGCGATCTCATGCTGCTGGCGGCCGGAACCCACCCCGACCCGCATACCGTGCTGGGCGCACACCCGCATGCCGGCGGGACCGTCATCCGCGTGCTGCGGCCACACGCTGTTTCGGTGGCGGCCCGGATCGGCGGCGTGGATCATCCACTGGCGCACAGTGATCACGGGGTGTTCGAGGCGGTGCTGCCGTTCCCGGAGCTGTGGGACTACCGCATCGTCAGCTCCTACCCGGGCGGGCGCACGGTGGTGGACGCGGACGGGTACCGCTTCCTGCCCACCCTCGGCGACGTCGATCTGCACCTGCTCGGCGAGGGCCGGCACGAGCGGCTCTGGGAGGTGCTGGGCGCGCACCCGAAGCGCTACCCCACCCTCGACGGCGAGGTATCCGGCACGGCCTTCGCGGTGTGGGCCCCCAACGCGCGGGGCGTGGCGGTAATCGGGGATTTCGACGGATGGAGCGGAAACACCGCCCCCATGCGGAAACTCGGCGATTCCGGGGTGTGGGAGCTGTTCCTGCCCGGCATCGAGGCCGGGGCGCTGTACAAGTACCGCGTGCACGGGGCGGACGGACGCACCGTCGACCACGCCGATCCGATG
Organism: Nocardia sp. NPDC059228; assembly: GCF_042754245.1. Taxonomy (NCBI): domain Bacteria; kingdom Bacillati; phylum Actinomycetota; class Actinomycetes; order Mycobacteriales; family Nocardiaceae; genus Nocardia; species Nocardia sp. NPDC059228. Next base: position 240,476 of record NZ_JBHZAL010000009.1, read on the forward strand.
GCCTACGCCACCGAGGTCCCGCCCGCGACCGCGTCGGTCGTCACCGCGAGCGAATTCGCCTGGGGTGACGCCGAATGGCTGCGGGCGCGGGCCCGCACCGATCCGCTGCGCGCGCCGGTCAGCGTCTACGAGGTGCATCTGGGTTCGTGGCGGCCGGGGCTCGGATATCGCGAGATCGCCGAGCAGCTGGCGGAATACGTGCTCGCCCAGGGATTCACACATGTCGAGCTGCTGCCGGTGGCCGAGCATCCCTTCGGCGGCTCCTGGGGTTACCAGGTCACCTCCTATTACGCGCCGACCGCCCGCTTCGGCTCCCCCGACGACTTCCGGTTCCTGGTGGATCACCTGCACCGCAGCGGAATCGGCGTCATCCTCGACTGGGTGCCCGCGCACTTCCCGCGGGACGAGTGGGCGCTGGCCCGATTCGACGGCACCGCCCTCTACGAGCACGCCGATCCGCGCCGCGGCGAGCAACTCGACTGGGGCACCTACGTTTTCAACTTCGGGCGCCACGAGGTCCGCAACTTCCTCGTCGCCAATGCGCTGTACTGGATCGAGGAGTTCCATATCGACGGCCTGCGCGTGGACGCCGTGGCCTCGATGCTCTACCTGGACTACTCCCGCCCGGACTGGGAGCCGAACATCCACGGCGGCCGCGAGAATCTGGAGGCCGTCGCCTTCCTGCAGGAAATGAACGCGACCGTGCACAAGCACCATCCGGGCGTGCTGACGGTGGCCGAGGAGTCCACCACCTGGCCGGGTGTCACCCGCGCCACCGAGGTCGGCGGCCTGGGCTTCACCATGAAATGGAATATGGGGTGGATGCACGACACGCTCGGGTATCTCGCCCACGATCCGGTGTACCGGACCTGGCACCACAACGAGGTCACCTTCTCGCTGACCTATGCCTGGAGCGAGAACTACGTGCTGCCCATCAGCCACGACGAGGTGGTCTACGGCAAGGGGACGCTGTGGACCCGCATGCCCGGCGACGATTTCACCAGGGCGAGCGGGGTCCGCGCGTTGCTGGCCTACATGTGGGCGCATCCGGGCAAACAGCTGTTGTTCATGGGCCAGGAATTCGGTCAGTTCCGGGAGTGGGACCACGATCGCGGACTGGATTGGCACGAGCTGGAAAACCCTCTGCACCAGGGCATTCAGCGGCTGGTCGGGGACCTCAACCGGCGGTATGCCGCCAATCCCGCACTGTGGAGCCAGGATACGTCGCCGGGCGGCTACTCCTGGATCGACGCCGACGACCGCGACAACAATGTGCTGTCGTTCCTGCGCTACGGCACCGACGGATCCATTCTCGCCTGCGTCTACAACTTCTCGGGCCGTCAGCTCGACGGCTATCGCATCGGATTGCCCGGGCCCGAACCGGATTCGTGGTACGAGGTGCTGAACACCGATGCCATCGCCTATGGCGGCAGTGGCACGGGCAATGCCGACGTGATCGCCGCCGAGCCCGCGCCCTGGCACGGCCGCCCGGTGTCGGCCGCCCTGACCCTGGCGCCGAACAGCGCCGTCTGGTTGTCGAAGACGCCACCGGCCGGCACCGAGTAGGACGACCGGTTCCTACCGGACGGGAGCGAGGAACCATCTACGGGAGCGCACGCCCGATCACTCCGGCCAGCCGGGCGCGCGGCCCAGCACAGCCAGGATCCGATCCAGCCCGGACGCCTCCGGCACGGCGACCTCGGGCGCGAACGACGAGCCCGGCCGTTCCCGCTCCGGACCGCGCGGCACCGCCTCGGCCACCGGCAGCCCCGCGCTCAGCAGGTCCGCGTCGAATTCCACGGTCTGTCCGAGCGCCCGCGCCACATCCCAGGCGTGCACGATGTAGTCGATGAAGTGAAAGCTGATGGCCAGCGGCGCGGGAATCACGATGCCGTCGCGGACCTCCGGCAGTGGGAACTGCCGTTCCAGGACGCCCGGCCGGGCGAAGGTGGCCAGCACGTGCTCGGCCGCCTCCCGGTACTCACCGATCGGATCGTCGCCGAGCGGCTGCGGCTTCCACAGCGCGAGATCGCTCTCGCCGCGGGCGGCGGCCGCGAAGCCGTAATGCTGAACGATCATGTGCTCCAGCAGGTCTCGCAGCGTCCAGCCTGCGCAGGGCGTGGGTGCGTCCAGATCGGCGGGGGTGAGTCCCGCCACCACCTCGATGCTGGTGCGCACCGCGCGGGCGTCCAGCGCGAGCAGTTCGGTTCCCGAGGCCAGCAATTCTTCGTACGTGCTTATCATACGCATCAGCTTACTAATTTCCGTGCGCCCGCGACAGAGACAATCCGGCGAATTCCACACCAACTGGTCCACTGCGAGAGCAGTCTGGACAGACAGCCGTTTCGAGCCGGGAGGGTCCCGTGGACGAGCGCACCAAGATCACGCTGGACGAATCCGAGATCCCGAGGCGTTGGTACAACGTCATCCCGGACCTGCCCGCACCACCGCCGCCCCCACTGCATCCCGGCACCGGACAGCCGGTCGGGCCCGAGGATCTGGCCCCGCTGTTCCCGATGGAGCTCATCCGGCAGGAGGTGAGCGGTGACCGCTACCTCGACATCCCGGACGAGGTCATCGATGTCTACCGCCTCTGGCGGCCGACGCCACTGTTCCGGGCGCGACGGCTGGAGAAGGCGCTCGGCACTCCGGCCCGAATTTATTACAAATACGAGGGCGTCTCCCCCGCCGGCTCACACAAGCCGAATACCGCTGTGCCGCAGGCGTTCTACAACGCCGCCGCGGGCACCCGGCGACTGACCACCGAGACCGGCGCGGGCCAGTGGGGCAGCGCGCTCGCCTTCGCCTGCGCGCAATACGGCATCGACTGCGAGGTGTGGATGGTGCGCGCCTCCTACGACCAGAAACCGCACCGGCGCACGCTCATGCAGACCTGGGGCGCGACCGTGCACGCCAGCCCCTCGCCGATCACCGCCGCGGGCGCGAAAATCCTTGCCGACCACCCGGATTCACCCGGCAGCCTGGGCATCGCCATCAGCGAGGCGGTGGAGGTGGCCACGGCCGACCCGGCAACCCGCTACGCGCTGGGCAGCGTGCTCAATCATGTACTGCTGCACCAGACCGTCATCGGGGAGGAGGCGCTGAAACAGTTCGCCGCGGCGGGTGAACGCCTGCCCGATCTGATCATCGGCTGCACCGGCGGCGGCTCCAACTTCGCGGGACTGTTCCTGCCCTTCCTGCGCGAAAAGCTCGCGGGCCGAGCCGATCCGGTGATCCGGGCCGTCGAGCCCGCCGCGTGCCCGTCGTTCACGCGCGGCATCTACGCCTACGACTTCGCCGACACCGCCGGCTTCACCCCACTGATGAAGATGCACACCCTGGGCCACGACTTCATCCCCGATCCGGTGCATGCGGGCGGGCTGCGGTATCACGGCATGTCGCCGCTGCTGTCGCACATGTACGAGCTGGGATTGTTCGAGGCGGCGGCGAAGCAGCAGCGCGAATGCTTCGCCGCGGCCGTCACCTTCGCGAAGGCCGAGGGTATCCTTCCGGCCCCCGAGCCCTCTCACGCGCTGGCGGCCGTCATCGAAGAGGCGAGGCGCTGCACCGAATCCGGTGAAGAGAAGGTTCTGCTCACCGCCCTGTGCGGCCACGGCCACTTCGACATGACCGCCTACGAGCGCTATCTCGCAGGCGAAATTCCCGACTTCGAACTCCCCCAGCCCCGTATCGACGCCGCCCTCGCCGGCCTCCCCACCGTCTGAACAGGATCAGGGAGCCCTCGCTGCGGGATTTCGTCCGAATCCCCGCGGTGAGAGCTCCCTGATCTCCAGTCGTCAGTACAGTGCGGCAGCAAGCTTGCGGCGGGCGGCGACCACGATGGGCTCGGCGGGGTCGAAGAGTTCGAAGAGTTCGAGCAGGTGGGTGCGGGCCTTGGTGCGGTCGTCGCCGGCGGTGCGCTTGACCTGGGCGACGAGGCGATCGAAGGCGGCCTCCGGCTGCTGGTTGAACATCTCCAGGTCGGCCGCGGCGATGGCGGCGTCCAGATCGGCCGGGTCGGCGTCGGACTTGGCGACGGCGGCGGGGTCGAGATCCTGTACGCGGGAAAGGAATTGGACCTGACGCAGGGCGGCCTTGGCCTCGGCGTTGTTCGGCTCGGCGGCCAGGATGGCCTCGTACGCGGCGATCGCATTGTCGAATTCGCCGCGCTCCAAGGCCTCTTCGGCGGCGACGAAGCGGGGATCCTCGGGAGCCTCGGGCTCGGCCCCGGCGGCCTCCGCGCCGACGCCGGGGAGCTTGCCGCGCACGGCGTCCACCACGGCGGCGATCCACTGGGTCACCTGCTCCTCCGGCTGGTTGCCGGTGAAGTCGGCGAGCGGCTGGCCCGCGGCCACGGCGACCACGGTCGGAATGCCCTGCACGCCGAAGGCCTGCGCGATGCGCATATTGGCCTCCGCCTCCACGGTGGCCAGATCCCAGTCGCCACCGCTCTGGCCGACCAGCTGCTCCAGCAGCTTCACCAGCTCGATGCTCCCGGGGCTGCGCTGCGAGTACAGCGCCACCACCACCGGCACCTGGGTGGAGCGCCGTAGCACTCGATCCTCGAAATTGGCCTCGGTGACGGCGTGGTCACCCGGGACATCTCCCGCGGCGGCGGCCGGCTGCTTGAGAGCGGACAGGTCCACCGCGCCCGACATGGCGGCGGCTGCGGCGGCGGAGGGACGGCGTGCAGGTCGAGTCACGACATCCAGTTTGTCACGACCGTGCGGCGGCGGGTGCCGCGGCTTGGCTCAGTTCACCCAGCTGACCGGAGTTGATCGCCCACCGCTCGAAGAACACGGACGTGAACGGGACCACCGAGGACAGCAGCGCCAGACCCGTGGTCTTGCCCGGCCATTCGAACTCGCGCGAGGCCAGCAGGCAGTTGATGGCGTAGGCCAGGAACACGATGCCGTGCAGCATGCCGAACACCATCACCGGCCACTTGATCGGCTGATCGGCGATCCCCAGCGCATCCGCGCGCTTCAGGGCCGAGCCGATGAACAGCAGCACCCACGAGGGCACCTCGAGCAGGCCGAAGAAACGCACGCGCTTAGCGACCGTGGACAGGTCGAACAGATCACCCATGGCAACCATTCTGCCCGATGCCTACGACGCCCTGTAGTGGACCTGGTCACATCTGGGACGGGCGCGCTGGATTCCTGGTATGAGAACCGGAACAGCCCCGGCTCACGAGCCGGGGCTGTTCCTCATGAGCGGTTGTCCCTATCGCACGCGGACGATGAGGGCGTCGCCCTGGCCGCCGCCACCGCAGAGCGCGGCCGCGCCGACACCACCGCCGCGGCGCTGCAGCTCGAGCGCCAGGTGCAGGACGATGCGGGCGCCGGACATGCCGAGCGGGTGGCCGATGGAGATGGCGCCGCCATTGACATTGACCTTCTCCGGGTCGATGCCGAGCTTGCGGGTGGAGGCGATGCCGACCGCCGCGAACGCCTCGTTGATCTCGACCAGATCCAGCTCGGCGGGCGAAATGCCTTCCTTGGCACAGGCTTTGGCGATGGCGTTGGCGGGCTGCTCCTGCAGGGTGGAGTCGGGGCCGGCCACGACGCCGGCCGCGCCGATCTCGGCGATCCAGCTCAGACCCAGCTCCTCGGCCTTGGCCTTGGACATGACGACCACCGCGGCCGCGCCGTCGGAGATCTGCGAGGCGGAACCGGCGGTGATGGTGCCGTCCTTGCGGAAGGCCGGACGCAGCTTGCCCAGCGACTCGGCCGTCGTGTCGGCGCGGATGCCCTCGTCCTCGGCGAACTGGATCGGGTCGCCCTTGCGCTGCGGGATCGAGACCGGGGTGACCTCGTCGGCGAAGAGGCCGTTCTTCCAGGCGGCGGCGGCCTTCTGGTGCGAGGCGGCGGCGAAGGCGTCCTGCTCCTCGCGGCTGATGGCGTCGGCGTCATTGCGCTGCTCGGTGAGCGCGCCCATGGCCTGATCGGTGAAGATGTCGTGCAGGCCGTCGTAGGCCATGCTGTCGCGCAGGTTGACGTCGCCGTACTTGTAGCCTTCGCGGCTCTTCTCCAGCAGGTGCGGGGCGTTGGTCATGGACTCTTGGCCTCCGGCCACCACGATCTCGTACTCGCCGGCCCGAATCAGCTGGTCCGCCAGCGCAATTGCATTGATACCGGACAGACACACCTTGTTGACGGTGAGCGCCGGGACATCCATCGGAATACCCGCGGCGACCGCGGCCTGCCGGGCCGGGATCTGGCCCGCGCCCGCGGTGAGCACCTGGCCCATGATCACGTAGTCGACCTGCTCGGGCGCCACCCCACCCTTCTCCAGTGCCGCCTTGATGGCGAACCCGCCCAGGTCGGAGCCGCTGAAGCCCTTCAGCGATCCGAGCAGCCGGCCCACCGGGGTGCGCGCGCCGGAGACGATGACGGAGGTGGTGGTCACGATGAGCCTCGCTTACGTCGTTTGGTGACTGCTCCGCCAACCATCGGAGCCGTACTCAAAGGTAACGTGCGGCGCTCCGGCATCCTTCCGAGGGGCGCGCTACCGTCACTGATGTGAGCAACACAGAGAACACCGGATTCATCCCGTCGGAATACGTCACCGCCGTAGACCACGTCGGAATCGCTGTGCCAGATCTCGATTCGGCGGTGGCCTGGTACCGGGACAATCTCGGCATGGTGGAGACGCATCGCGAGATCAACGAGGCGCAGGGCGTGCACGAGGCCATGCTGTCCGTGCCCGGCACTCCGGCCGGCTCGGTCGCTCTGCAGTTGCTGGCTCCGCTCAACGAGGAGTCGACGATCGCGAAATTCATCGACCGAAACGGGCCTGGCCTGCAGCAGCTCGCGTATCGTGTCACCGATGTCGAGGCTGTTTCCGCGCAACTGCGGGAACGAGGCCTGCGTTTGCTGTACGCAGAGCCGCGCGGCGGCACCGCTGGTTCCCGCATCAATTTCATCCACCCCAAGGATGCTGGCGGTGTGCTGGTGGAACTCGTCGAACCGGCCGCGAAAACTACCCACTAGTACCGTGTTCCGCCCTCCTAAAGAGGGCGTAACAACATTCGCGGTCGGGTCACCATCGGGTGTCGCCAGGCTGTAGTTTGTGGGTCATGTCGTCCACTGAGCCCGATCGTAATCGCTTCGTCGCGCTGCCCTTTACCGTTGTGCGGAAGGGCTATGACCGTGACGAGGTGCGTAACTACTTCGACCGTTTCGATGCCGAGCTGAGGGTCACCGCCACCGACCGCGATGCCGCCGCAGCCCAGGCCCGCAACCTGGCGGCCCAGCTCGAGGATGCCCGGGACGAGATCGACGAGCTCCGTAAGGAGGTCGACCGGCTCTCGGTGCCGCCGACCACCGCCGAAGGCATGTCCGATCGCATCTCCCGCATGCTGCGTCTGGCCTCGGATGAGGCCTCCGAGGTCCGCGCCCAGGCGCAGGCCGAGGCCGCCGAGATGATCTCGATTGCCGAGCAGCAGGCCACCGAAATGCGTGGGAAGTACGAATCGCTCCTCTCCGAGACCAAGGAGAAGCGCGAAGCGCTCGAAATCGAGTTCGAGCAGACTCTCGCGAACGCCCGCTCCGAGTCCGCCAAGATCGTCGAAGCCGCCAATGCCGAGGCCGACCGCCTCACCAAGGAGTCCGAGGCCAAGCGCAAGGCCACGCAGCAGGACTTCGAGGTCACCATGGCGGAGCGGCGCACCAAGCTGACCCGCGCCATGGAGGAGCTGGAGGCCACCTCGCGCGCCGAGGCCGCCCAGCGCATCAAGGACGCCACCGACGAGGCCAACCGCCTCATCACCTCGGCGACCAACACCGCGGATCGAAAGATCGCGCACGCCAAGGAACTTGCCGAGGAGATGCGTGTGCTGCGCGGCCGCGTCCTGGCCCAGCTGCTCGGCATCCGCGGCCAGCTCGACTCGGTCCCGGCCATGCTCGCCGCCGTCAACCGCGAGAGCGAACTGCTCGACGGCGCACCGGAACAGCGCTCCATCCAGAAGGGCGGCCGCAAGGCCATCGCCGACGCTCGCGAAGAGGACGAGATCGTCGACGAGCGCGAGAACGCTGACGTCTCCAGCTAATTCACCGACCGGGCGACAACCCGCATCCGTTCGAAGGCCGCTTCACCTCCGGGGGAAGCGGCCTTCCTTATGTGTCTCGGCGAGCCACCCTCACCCGCGCCCGAAACTGTTGGCGCAGTACGGAATCAGGAGGGCGCAGAGCAGAAAGGTCGCGCTCCAGCCGCCGATACGAGACCCCCCACTTGCCGGGGCTCAAGACCAGCGGCGGGTGATGGTGCGGGTGTTGCGGCCGTTCCAGCAGCCGGTGTGCCAGTGGCGGCGATCGTCTTCGCCGCCGTGGACTGCCCAGGCGACGATGTGCGGTGTGCCCGGTGGGATGACGTGGTCGCAGCCGGGGCACCGGTAGGGCTTGGTGGCGCGGGTGCCGGGGACCGTGCGGACGACGAAGGTCTCGTCGGTCCCGGGACCGTGCTCGGTGCGACCGAAGACGTCGCCCAGGGGGCGCGGGTCCGAGTGGGATCGCGCCGAGTCCTTGGGGCGGGGTTTCCGGCGGGGCATGGTGTCGAGGTTAGAACAGCCGGAACTCGCTGGAGTCGGTGCCGCGCAGGGCATCGTAATCCAGTGTGAGGCAGCGGATGCCGCGGTCGGCGGCAAGAGTCTTGGCCTGCGGCTTGATCTGCTGGGCGGCGAAGACGCCCGCGACGGGAGCCAGCAGCGGGTCGCGATTGAGGAGTTCGAGGTAGCGGGTGAGCTGTTCGACGCCGTCGATCTCACCGCGGCGCTTGATCTCCACCGCCACCGTCGCGCCGTCGGCGTCACGGCACAGGATGTCGACCGGGCCGATGGCGGTCATGTACTCGCGGCGGATCAGGGTGTAGCCGGGACCGAGGGTTTCGATGTGCTCGGCGAGCAACTCCTGCAGGTGCGCCTCGACGCCGTCCTTCACCAGCCCGGGATCGACACCCAGCTCGTGCTTGGAATCCAGCTCGATGTCCTCGACGGTGATGCGCAGTTCCTCGCCGGCCTTGTTGGACACCACCCACAGTTGGGTAGTCTCGGAATCGGTTTCCCGTTCCTCCAGCCAGCACGGCGGACTCATCCAGTTGAGAGGCTTGTAGGAGCCGCCATCGGAATGGACCAGCACCGAACCATCGGCCTTCATCATGAGCAGACGACGGGCCATGGGCAGATGGGCGGTCAGACGGCCAACGTAATCGACCTGGCAACGAGCAATCACAAGGCGCACCGGTCGAGTCTAGTGACCGGGCATCAGCCCAGCAGCATCAGGCAGGCAAAAACGGAACCGCACGCCAGCAAAAGATATTCCGGTACGTTCAAGGGCCGCACCGCCCCGCCCTGCCGGCGGATCGTCAACCGCCCGATGCCCAGACCCAGGCACAGCGCCAGGAAGTGACCCACATTGGTGAAGGTGTGCCAGAGCACCACCCCGCCCAGCGCGAACGCCAGCCAGGTACTCGCCCACACCCACCGGCGATGCGGCGGCAGCACCGCCACCAGCGCACCCACCACGGCCATCGAGCCATAGCTGACGCCGACATCCTCGGCCATCGCGATACTGCCCGGCACCAGCTGCGACTGCACCGCCACCCACAGGCCCACCGCCACCAGCACGGTCGCGCCCACATGGCCGACGAAGAAGGTGTGCACCAGCTTCACGGTCCCGAAGCGCCGCTCCGCCAGAGCGAGCAGGCAGGCCAGCATCGGCACGATCAGGAACACCGTCGCCGCGCCCTCACCCACCAGGAAGGCGCTCGAGAACAGCGTGCCGAGGCGGCCCTTGGTCAGGTTGTTCAAGTTCGTGCTGGCATGCAACACGATTCGCGACTCCCGCGGCGCGCTGACCATGGTCAGGGCCACGGCGCCCACCAGCAGCAGACCCACATAGCTGTAGGTGGCGGGCAGCCACAGAGCAGCCCACCGGAACCGGCGGGCCTGGTCGGCCGGCCGTTGGGGCGCGAGCTGGTGAATCATGCTGTCGATCATTGTCTTCCCGGCCCCATTTGAACTGATTGTTCGCTGGGAGCCTGCTGTGTATCCATACCCTATCCATATGTACCCGGGATACGCGCAAGTACCCCTGGATACGCAGAAGGCCCCCAGCATGAGCTGGGGGCCTTCGCGAAGGATGTTCCGGCGGTGTCCTACTCTCCCACACCCTGTCGAGTGCAGTACCATCGGCGCAGGTGGCCTTAGCTTCCGGGTTCGGAATGGGACCGGGCGTTTCCCCACCGCTATAGCCGCCGTAACTCTATGAAACTGTCACACAGAGAGCCAAACCCCGAGCGGGGCCGTGAGTCTCGGTGATCTGTGTGTTGTTTCAGATACTGCACAGTGGACGCGTAGCTTCTTTGTTGGTAAGTCCTCGGCCTATTAGTACCAGTCACCTACATCTGTTACCAGACTTCCAGTTCTGGCCTATCAACCCAATGGTCTGTTGGGGGCCTTACCCCCTCGAGGGGGTGAGAAACCTCATCTTGGAACAGGCTTCCCGCTTAGATGCTTTCAGCGGTTATCCCTTCCGAACGTGGCCAACCAGCCGTGCTCCTGGCGGAACAACTGGCACACCAGAGGTTCGTCCGTCCCGGTCCTCTCGTACTAGGGACAGCCTTCCTCAAGTTTCTAACGCGCGCGGCGGATAGAGACCGAACTGTCTCACGACGTTCTAAACCCAGCTCGCGTGCCGCTTTAATGGGCGAACAGCCCAACCCTTGGGACCTACTCCAGCCCCAGGATGCGACGAGCCGACATCGAGGTGCCAAACCATCCCGTCGATATGGACTCTTGGGGAAGATCAGCCTGTTATCCCCGGGGTACCTTTTATCCGTTGAGCGACACCGCTTCCACTTGCCGGTGCCGGATCACTAGTCCCGACTTTCGTCCCTGCTCGACCTGTCGGTCTCACAGTCAAGCTCCCTTGTGCACTTGCACTCGACACCTGATTGCCAACCAGGCTGAGGGAACCTTTGGGCGCCTCCGTTACATTTTGGGAGGCAACCGCCCCAGTTAAACTACCCACCAGGCACTGTCCCTGAACCCGATCAGGGTCCGAGGTTAGAGGTCCAATACGATCAGAGTGGTATTTCAACGATGACTCCACCAACACTGGCGTGCCGGTTTCACAGTCTCCCACCTATCCTACACAAACCGTACCGAACACCAATACCAAGCTATAGTGAAGGTCCCGGGGTCTTTTCGTCCTGCCGCGCGTAACGAGCATCTTTACTCGTACTGCAATTTCGCCGAGTCTGTGGTTGAGACAGCTGAGAAGTCGTTACGCCATTCGTGCAGGTCGGAACTTACCCGACAAGGAATTTCGCTACCTTAGGATGGTTATAGTTACCACCGCCGTTTACCGGGGCTTAAATTCTCAGCTTCGCTCCGAAGAGCTAACCGGTCCTCTTAACCTTCCGGCACCGGGCAGGCGTCAGTCCGTATACATCGTCTTACGACTTCGCACGGACCTGTGTTTTTAGTAAACAGTCGCTTCTCACTGGTCTCTGCGACCCAGTACAGCTCCCACCGCAAAGGTGTTCACCAGACCGGGTCCCCCTTCTCCCGAAGTTACGGGGGCATTTTGCCGAGTTCCTTAACCACAGTTATCTCGATCGCCTTAGTATTCTCTACCTGACCACCTGTGTCGGTTTGGGGTACGGGCCGTGTACCAACTCACTAGAGGCTTTTCTCGGCAGCATAGGATCACTGAATTCGCCTCAATCGGCTACGCATCACCTCTCAGGCTCATG